>NZ_CAJODJ010000018.1:0-68222 GCF_905233225.1 Methanobrevibacter sp. UBA212 | reverse complement strand
TGCACCAACCAAACATCACCAATACAGCAAAATTAATGAGAGACAGCATGGAAAATTCAAAATCCGCAATTGAAAGCATGAGAGCTTTAAATAATTATCCTCCCTATATAGCCAGTAATGCATTAACTATGAGAAATAACTTGGAGGACATTCAAAGGATTGCTCAAGAATTTAGTATTCTAAAATATGCAAGTATTATAGATTTTATAAGTAATCTGGACTTGGATTTAATATCTCAAAGTTATGAAAATAGGTTTTCTGGCAGATATGAAAAACAATTTGATTTGTTTATAAGAAATAGTGGTTGGTTAATTCCTAATTGTGCTTCTGAAGAGTTTATTGATTCATTATATTCTTCATTTGATAATAATGAGAATATTGATAAAAAATTTGTAGAGTACTTCTCAGATAATGATTTTGGAGTAATTTTAGAATTAAAAGAAAAATGGAATTCAGAAAATTTAATTCCTAGATGTAACTTAAAAATTATTTCTAATGCTATGAATTTAATTTTAAATGATAATGGGCATGAATATTCTGATATTATCATTCCATCATTACTTTCGCAAATTGATGTTTTAATAAGTCAAGTTTTAATTAAAAATGGGTACACTGAAAAAAATAGGAAATTTTATAGTGACACTTATGGCGCTGCAAATTTAGGTAATATTAGGACATTCAGAGAAAACTTTGCAGAAAATATTATCGATGATTGGGAAGAACATCATGTGAATTTTTTATTAGAAAATTTATTTGCAAATAATGATTCAGATTCAGAAATCCCATTAATTCTTAATTTTAATAGACATGACATTATGCATGGTTTGGACAATGAATATGGTACTTTTGAGAATTTAATTCGATGCTTATTAGTTATTGATTTTCTAAATGATTTTCTTTCAGATGATTTACAATATCGGTTGAATTAAAATATTGTACCTATCATCACCATTCTAAATTTTTTACTACCTCATCACCAGTATCAGTTAATCTGTACAACCTACCTTTTCTAACTTCTGGATTGATACATTCAACTAGATTATGTGCTTTTAATTCAGACAATATTTTTGAAATATGATTTGTGTTAATCCCTGAATCTTTAGCAATAACGCTTGGAATCTTAACATTGCCCTCCAAAGCTTTCATTACTTTTGTTCTGTATTTTGACATTTGAACATAGCTAATCTCTGTTAACATTTCATCGGTTAGGTCCATTTTATCACTTATTTATTATTTATTAACTTCGTACAAAATAAATTGTATCCTCATCATAACTACTTAAATTATCATATGCTGATTGTGTCATGAATCTAAACTTACCAAAGACCCCATATTCAACACCCATGTAAACGGGACCAGTAACTTTTGCAAGATACATTTGTATGCCTCCGGAATGTTTTAATGGTATCACTGAATAGGGATTAAGAGATTCACTATCCCAAGAACTTCCATTATACTCCTTAATAGCCATGACTGAACTTGTGCAAATAGCTACACGATAACCTTCGCTAACCCCTGTCGGCAGTGTTGTTGTGGTTTGTATTTTATCCACAGGCAGTTTCCATCCTGCTTCCTCATCACTACCAACACCAGTATCACCTTTAGATCCGGTATCACCCTTAGCACCAGTATCGCCTTTAACACCTTGTGCTCCAGTATCTCCTTTTAATTCATCGAAGGATATTGTTACTGACCCTTCCTGTGAAGTAATGATTATCTTACCTGCCTCATGATTAACATTAACGGTTGGTGAAAAGCCATTAGCACCCGTTTCGCCTTTGCTTCCTGTATCTCCCTTAGCACCCGTTTCACCAGTATCTCCTTTCTCTCCTTTAATGTTTCCAACGTTTTCCCATGATGAACCATTCCAGACATAAAGAGATCCGTTGACCAGATAGCTGTCTCCATCATTACCAGTAGGGTGATCATTAATCAGTTCCTCGTAAGAATCATACGAACCTTTAATAGTAAGACCAGTGCCAGTAGCTCCAGTGTCCCCAGTCGGGCCGGCCGGTCCAGTATCTCCACTAGGTCCTGTGTCTCCAGTATCTCCCTTAGGTCCAGGTTCTCCTTGCGGTCCAGCTGGTCCAGTCTCGCCTTTGTCTCCTTTACTGCCTTTCGCACCAGTATCTCCTTTAACACCTTTATCACCAGTATCACCTTTATCTCCCTTGATTGAACCTGCATTTGCCCAGCCAGTTCCATCCCAATAATAATAGCTACCGTTGACAATATATGCATCGCCTAAGCTGCCTGAAGGATGAACTTGAATGAGCTCATCATAAGTATTGTAATGTCCTTTTATCACTGTTCCGATGCCAATGTCTCCAGTATCCCCTTTTGGTCCGGTATCGCCAATTACACGACCTATCTCTATCCATTCTGTATCTGCCATTTTAATCTCTGCTCCATGGTTCAATTAAACATTCTCTAAATCTTATTTTTCCGCCGTAATCGTAAATCATGAATGCTGGAAAGACTGTTTGCATATTGGCTATTGCATCTGGAAGTGATGAGCTTTCATATGTATAATAAACAGCATCATTCCAATAATGTGAGATGGTTGCCTTAACATAGGAACCATCGTACCATAATTCAAATTTAAAAGCACCATTCAATGTTAATTGTCCGTTACTTGTATTTATCTCATTTATTGCATGATTTGTTCCTGAATATTTCAGACCCTTTTTGCCTGGATATGCTCCAAGTTCGAGAATCTTATTGTCACGATAATGAGATAGATTTTTCGAATTCAAAAGACAGATTCCACTTGCCCATCCACTTGATGATGAATACATTGGACTTACAATAGCTGAAAAGTGAATTCCAGTATCCGTTAAGTCAATCCCATCAAGCAAACTGGTTGGTATCATATATGCTGCCTGTGAAGATCCATATGTTTTTGAAACTTCAACACCGTTGGCATAATCATAGTCACTGTTGAATTCATCAACTTCAGTAATGGTGATGTTAGCTGAAGATGGATATTTAAAAAGGGTATATGACTCAGAACTTACATCATACTCGTCTTCATATCTAAAAGCCAGTACTTCCAATTCCAAATCAATTCCTATAAAATCATTAACTAATGCTTTGATTGATAATGTATCTCCGGCGTTTTCTGGAATGTATGAGCAGCTGGCTTGCCCATTATCAAATAATGAGGTTAAATGAATTTCACTTCCACCGTTGACGCTGATGAAGAAATCCGCAACACTACCGTCTGGCAATTCCTCATCATCATCTGAATCCTTATAAACTTTAACGTAAATAGGTTGGCCTACTGAAGCAAAATCATTATATGATGTGCTAGGAGTCCCGCTTGTTGGATGAATCAGAAACCAAATCCGTCTTGCCAATGTGAAAACATCATCATCATTATAATAGACTATACCGTGATGTGTTAACAATTCCCTTAATGCATTCCGTATATTTGTTAGTTTTGTATTTGTACTTATTACATCACTTGCAATTGACATTAACAACTCCTCCTTTATAGTATATTTAATCTGCATGGTGATGCCAGGTATAATCTTGGAATATATGAAAGTCTTCCAAGGTTGTTTCCATAGCTTACAAAGCCGAATTTAAGATCAGCACTATCATATCCTTGAGGCAGATCAGATAAATCAAACCAATCATTCCATAGGAATTTCTTATCCTTAAACCAGTATAATTCCAAATGATCACCATTATGCAGCAGTTTTAATATGAATTTCTGATTTGCAGAATCATAAGTCCCATAATCCATTTTTGTTATTGTTGGACTTGTACTGTTATTGAATATTGCATATGCTGGATAATATGTTCCAGAA
The DNA here is from genome assembly GCF_905233225.1 of Methanobrevibacter sp. UBA212. Lineage (NCBI taxonomy): Archaea > Methanobacteriati > Methanobacteriota > Methanobacteria > Methanobacteriales > Methanobacteriaceae > Methanobrevibacter > Methanobrevibacter sp. UBA212. The sequence continues at coordinate 64,407 of NZ_CAJODJ010000018.1, read as the reverse complement.
TCCAAGGTAATTCCAATGTAAAATCCAGTCATGCCGGAACCTGCAGTTGGAATGCCATAACTGAATCCTACTCCAGAAAATCCTCCATTGTTGTAGTTTTGCATGCTTCTTCCATAGACCACCAAATCAAAATCATCAGTTGGATTAACGGTTCCAGTATTAAATTTGCCCCATGAAGTTGACGGTCCGCTTGATGTTTTTGATAATGATTGAAGATACCAATTGTCAGTATCTGAATATGGTGTAGGATATGCCGTATTCCATCCAAGATAATCAGAGCCCGTAACTTTAACGCATTCGCCTAATTTATTGTTAGTGAATGTTGTACTTCTCTCGATTACCCATGCTGGAGGATTATTGATTAAACTAATTAACCGGTTAATTGAATCATTGCCTGAATAGCTAGTGCTTAAATCATCCAGTTCATTTCTAAGCAATCCTCTCAGATTAGTCAATCTTGCATTTAATTCCTGTTCGTTTTCTAATATTTCTGAAAGGTCGGGAGCTATAAAACTCATGGTTAATCAGCTCCCAAGTAATGTTAAATTAGCGCTTTGTGCGGATGTTATTGTTCCTATTTGATTGCTGATGTTTTGTATGGCGGTAGCTATTGCATTGTTAGTTACTGCATTTGTAGAGTCTGTTGTATCTAAAGTTGAGACAATATTGACTGGACCTGCAGGGCCTGTTGCACCGGTATCTCCAGTGTCACCTTTCGGCCCTTTTATTTCGCTGAGATATAGGAATACTTCATCGTCACCTGAACCGAAATAGATAAAGCCATGTGCTGAATCTTTTATTATTCTTACATTGTCCCCGTCTGAACCTGTATCTCCTTTAATATTTCCTACATTTACCCATGACATCATTTATCACCTTTTTTTATAAAAAAAGGAAGTGCCAACATTAACGGCCGGCACTTCCTATAGGGAATTTATGGAATTAGTTTCTTATTGGAAAACGTAAAGTTCTCCGTCAACAAGATATGCATCGCCGGTTGTACCAGTCGGATGTGCTGCAATCAAATCAGCGTAACTGGCGTAACTTCCTTTGATGATGGTGCTGTATCCTTGAGGACCCATTTCACCAGTATCTCCAGTATCGCCTTTAGCACCGGTATCTCCAGTGTCTCCTTTGGCCCCAGTATCACCTTTTTCTCCAGTGTTACCAGTATCTCCTTTTGCTCCGGTATCACCGGTTTGTCCAGTGTCACCTTTCTCACCTGTTGCACCGGTTGCTCCGGTATCTCCGGTTTCTCCTTTGTCCCCAGTAGCGCCTGTAGCTCCGGTTGCACCAGTATCACCTTTTGCACCGGTATCACCTTTAAGACCTGTTGCACCTGACATGTCAGTTACGAAAGTGAATTCACTTGCTCCTTTCAAGTATAACTTTGCGTTGTCCGGATCTTCAACATCTGATTGGATGGCTACAAACATTCCTTCAGGAACATTGGCCGCATCGGCTTCCATAGCTGCAACGGATGCATATGTTTTGTAAATGCTGAATGGATCTCCAGTATCACCGGTTGCACCGGTTGCTCCGGTATCTCCAGTAGCTCCTTTGTCCCCGGTGTCACCTTTTTCACCTGTTGCACCGGTAGCACCAGTATCTCCTTTGTCCCCGGTGTCACCTTTTTCACCTGTTGCACCGGTAGCACCAGTATCTCCTTTTTCACCAGTTGCTCCGGTTGCTCCTGTAGCGCCTACGTCTCCGGTATCACCTTTGTCACCTTTATCTCCTTTATCACCAGTCAATCCAGCTAACTGTTCTGGTGTGAAGTCGGAATATTCAAAAGCTTTACCTGTGTCCCCGGTGTCACCTTTATCACCGGTATCTCCTTTTGGTCCTTTAATAGTACCTACGCTTGTCCATGCCATATATAAACACCACTATAAATTTATTTTTTAATCATTGTGCCAAACGAAGAGTTCGCCATCCACCAGGAATGCATCACCCTCATTGGCAGTTGGATGTGCTGCTATCAGTTCTTCGAAAGTATCATAAGACCCCAAGATAACAGTAGCAGCACCTGTATCTCCGGTGTCTCCTTTCTCTCCTTTACCTCCAAGACTTACTTGGAAACAATTGACATAATTGTATTCATCTGAATTTGCAACAGGATGAAATGCCAGAAACTCACCTGCATTATCGACAATGGCTCCGTTTGGAGATAATTTAATCCTATCTCCTGCTTTAACATTAACGATTCCAGAAGCCAGTTTCAAACGGTAAAGTCCTCCTAAGAGAAGCACACTTCCCTTTCTCTCCCCATTTGTCATTACAACCGGTTCATTGACAAGGACCCCTACAGGAACTTCCGTATCGTCGCCGGCGTATTTTCTTAAGCTTTCTTTTCCTATTGCAGATTTGTCTGAAATACAAAGTATATCGTCTACCATGCACTTATTGGAATACTCATATCCAAGACTACTACCTGATGCAGTTATTACATTATCGACTAATGTTTTAACCCCATCATCCAATAAGAAGGTAGTAATCTCCTTTCTTTCTTCCAATAAAACAATTGTATCACTCATATCATCACGTCAAATATATGATTTCCTTTAACGGAAGGATCACATTTAATGTTAAAACCTCTTTCACTGGCCAGATTGCAGAAATATAAATCTTCAGACAATACTGTATCATTTGGATAGGTGACAAACTTGAAATATGGATATTGAAGTTTGCTAAAGACATTAACATTGATTAATGCAACTCCAAGTCCCCCTCCTTTGACTTCAATTGGCCTTGGCACTTCATGGATCATTGTCTTTCCTTTGATGCAGTTGTCATCGTTGAAGTCCTTGCCGAAGGTATAGATGATTGTCTGATCTGTTTTTGTTCTCTTGCGATAATACCATCCAAGTGCAATATCTGATTCACATTCAAGTAACTTGACTAAAGCATCTGAAGGAAGCTGAATGTCTGAATCTACCATCAATACATAGTCATAATTTCCAGCCATTGCATTTTTGGCTATCTGGTTTCTAGCTTTAGCGCAGTCATATCCTGCAACATAATCAAAGTACAGACTATATCCTTCAGGCCTTGTCAGACCATATATGCTTTTGAAGCATTCTGGCTTGATGGACTCAAAGGTTGGAACTGCAATCAATATCTTCATTCACTTTCCTCCAGTTTTTGGATTCTTGACTCCAAATCCTCTAAAGTTACCTTGTCTTCACGCTCACATCTATACTCATAAAAGTCGATTAATGCAACAATAATGATGGCTAATGTAAACGGCAATAGTCCTTCGATTAAACTCCACTTTGTTGCGTTGGTCATGATAATGTTGATAGCTACTGCTGTTAAAACGGCACTTGAAATTGTTTTGGTAAAGTTGCAGATGAGTATCTTCTTTTTTATTTTGTTCATGATAACAATATCCTCCAAAGAAGCTTATCATTCTTCAGGATAACCCAAAACCCTTTTAGCTTTCTTTTTAGCGCTCTCAACATCTCCTTGACCTCTTATCCTACTTGCATAATGGCTGGCTATGCCTAACACTATCATAAGGATACAGTAGGGAACTGTATTTTCTGTAATGCCCAAAGACTCAGAGTATAACATGACGACTGGAATAGCTGTGACTAGAAATGAAGTTAAAATGTCAATGTCCTTTCTGTTTTTTTCCAACCATTCATAAATCATTGTTTTTCCTCCTTTTCTGTGTAAGGTTTGTTTGTATGGCTTAGGATTATGCCATCAACGCAAATCTTTTCTTCGCTTCTGTATACTTCTTCAGCATTCTCTTCAATGTTTATCCAGGATTCGTACTCTTCTAAAGTTTCAAAGTATTTGATGTATTTCATTGTGCCTCCCAAGTAATTGAATAATATAGAATACCATCTTCGATTTTAAATGATATAATGGGTTTGACGGCATAAGGATAACCAGAGTCAACGTATTTGGTGCCGTTCCAGTAAAACCAGTGCCCTGTTGACTGGTCTATGTATGGCCCTTTGTTTTCAAGTGTTCCCACCAGTTTCCTTATTGTCATCTTAAACCTCACTATAATATTATATTTTTTATTATATAATTTATTATATATTTTATTATTTATTTTATATAAAATATACTTTTTCATCTTCATTGCAGCCTTCCCATTCCATGTACAGCTTGTTGTCTTCCCATACAAATCTGACATTATTGACAATGGCTACGTCCGGAAGCTCGCAATATGTAACGCCGTCATTATCCTTGACATAATTGGCCTGTGCCATGATATTGGATTCCGTTGGTACGATCATGTTGACGACGTGAGTTATTTCATCCTGTTCAAAACTGCAGTCGGCAAGATCTATGCAGTTCTGTGATTCTGGATACATTTCGATTTCAGACATTTGGCGATAGACTCTGATGTATTCCACATCCTCATTTTCCGTCAGATTAACTATTGATAATAACCTCAAGTCATGTCCTTCAACCGGATTGCACTCCCCGTCCTTGTCAATGTAGATTCTGGTGTTCGGCAATATATCTGCAGGAGCAGGCCTTTTCAGTTTCAATCTGAAGACATCACCCAATACCGCTACAGTAACCAAGGTATGACCTGAAGACCTGACCTGAACTTTAGCCAGAAGATAACCCAAGGCCAGATCGCCTTCATTAGCTTTCTTGACTATTGTATGCTCCATTGTTGAGGATTCATCCAATGTTACCATTTCACCTACACGGCACTGGTTGGCTGAAATCCATGCAGTATGCTCCTCATTAACATACCTCTTTTCGCCCTCATCGAGAAGACATGCAATAACATCCATTTTCTCCTCATGGCTCAATCCTGTCGGATGGCCACGGTTATGTCCTATTGTTTCATCATAATCGATAATCATCTAAAACACCCAATCCCAATCATGGTTGATTATTTTATCTGGTATGTAAAGGCCGGTGTTTTCCATTGACTCATCATTGGCATCCCACAATAAGGTGCTGCCTTTGTAGGCTTTCGGATATTCATGTTCTCCTTTGTATAATCTGATTCCAGTTTTTGTCTGCCTTTGCGTTACTGTTATTTGTGGAATTCCATTTGCTGCAAACAATGGTGATGGAAATATTAATAACCATTTCAAGTCAACATAATTGTATTCCTCAAATTCATCTGTTAAAAACCATTCTGGAGAAATGGAAACCTCATTGTAATCATTTTGATAAATTTTGGTTGGATTGTTTCTCATGAATCCTTCCAAGTAATCTGAAGTGTTTGATGTTCCCGTTCCTGCACGGCCGTGAATATGATACTTTTTCCAGTTTCCCTCATCATCACTTCCTGATGAATATGCATCAAATGAACTGGCCATAAGCAATGTTTCAGCGCCGGTGAACATGCAGTAGGATTTACTGCCTCCGAAGTTTATGCTTGTTGATTTCAAATCCTCCTGGTAAATCGTGAGATTAAAGTCGGACTGCATCATGACACATCCGGTTGTTGTTCCATGATATGTTGCATTATCATTAACGCTAACATTACCGTTTATCCTTTTAAATCTTGCAACGGTAACACGATTATTTGCTAATGATTGACCTGAAGCAACTGTTGTGATTAATCCGGTTGGAGAGCTTCCGTCAATGCTTGGAACGTATCTTGCCCTTAAGAATTTGCCTCCGTCTGTTGAGTCATTGTTTGACGATAAACCTGAGTAGTTCATGAAAAATTGTGAGAATGTATCAGAGTTTGCATCAAACATCAGCACCTCACCGCCAGTCGTTAAAGTGCTTGAAAATGTTGTTGACTTGTCATGAACGTCCAGCAATAGCTTAGTGGTTTGAGAGATTTTACCTGTTGGAACTCTCACCAGTATTGCTGAAGGTTGCAATCCATAAGCTGGAATGTATAGAACTTTGCATTCCGTTTTGTCTTTGGTTTTGATTTTGAGATTTTTCAAGTCATTTCTGAAAAGATCGGCATATGGACTGTCAGATAGATTATCCAAAAAGAGATAATCATAGTCGGATGAATAGCTTCCGCTTCTCTGGTTGTAATTACTCATTACAATATTGATTTGTAGTTCTTCCTGCAATGTCATAATCAATATTTTATTATTTATTTTATATAAATAATATAATAAAAAAAGTAATAAAAAATTAGTTGCATTAAAGGAAAAACTATCAATAGGATTACCTTTGAAAAAATAGTTTAAATCAACAAACAGACATCAATACCTCAGGCATTAATGCAAAAAACAATTCATGAAATATGACCTTAAGTATGTTTCATTCTTTGAGCCCGCATGAGCCAGTCAAATCACAGGGGCACGCAAATAGTAAACAACAGCCATGATAATACCATTTACAAAACATTTATTCATTCCTCTAATATTATTTATTACTTTAATGTTTAATAATATTACTGATTTGTTTTTTATATTTTCATTAAATGGCATTCATTAAAAATAAGCTGTCCATCTCTGATGGACAGGTTGCGACGAATGAAATGAGTCGCAATAGCTATATGAAGAAATGATTAATCATGTCAGATTTAAGAACCGACCGTTTACCGGTCGGTTCGAGGGTTAAGTTTTGTAAATTTAATGGGAAAGTGAATACACTTCCCCAAATATAAATAACGAGCGATTCAATGAAAGTATAGCTCCGGTGGAAAAGTAAGAAAACACCATCATAGCTATATTCTGGTTCGGTTGAATCCCATATCCTTTAGAATCTTGTTATACTCCTCACGGGTTGTAAATGACGGAGCGTTTTCATCCCCTGTTTTTCCAGTTGATTCAGTTTCACCTATTTCGCCTGAGTTTTGAGGGTTGCGTCCTCCAGGAGCTGAAATGTCATTGCTTGCTTCAATTTTAATTCTTCTCTCAGCCAATTTTTCCATCAGCTCCATATCAACATCACCTGTGAGTAGCTTATCGATTATTTCCTTGTCCTGTGCGTTTTCATTGTAGTTGAAGTTGTACTTGGCTTCGTACTCTTTTATTTTCCTTTCGTTTTCATGTTTTCTAAGTTCAGACAATTCCTTTAGGATATCTTCCTTATTGTTTATGAATTCCTTGTTTTCCTCTATAGACTTTTTAATCTTGTCATACTTTTTGGATTCCTTTTTCAGGTTTTCTATTTCATCCTGAAGTTTTCCTATTTCTGCATCTTTTCCCTGAAGTTTTTCCAAAAGCAAATTAGTGGCCACATTAGCGTCCTGGTTTTGCGGTTCCGGAGGTTGTGGTGCAGGTTCTGGATTTCCAGTTTCACCAGTCACACCTGTTTCACCGGTTTCTCCAGTCTCACCGGTTATTTCAGAATTCAACAAAGTTATCTTTCTCGGGTTTTTGGTTACACCTACATCTATCAAGCTCATAGTATCAATTCCAAATGAATCTCCATTGTCTTTCAGCAAAACATCAACTTTTGGTGACAGCCCTTTTCCTTTCATGTCCAGTTCATCCGGAAGGTCTATGAATAGCTTTCCATTATCCTCTTCGAATACTATGTTGTTTCCGATGCCGATATAAACCCTATCGTGCTCGGAAGTTAAAGGAATTCCGCCACGGTAGTTTTCAGCAATTTGCTTTAGATCTTCGGCTGTCCATTTCACAGGTTTGTTGAGTCTGTCGTCCAGGTCGGAGTAGTCATAGGATCCGACTTCAAAAAGTTCATGTTTCATGATTATCACATTTTATTATATTATTTATTATATATTTTATTATTTATTTTATATAAATATTTATATAATTTAATGCCAACTCATTAAAAATCCACACCCTATTAATCCTCCCATTAGACACTCCAAAAAAGTTTAAATTAATTATATGCTAATAGTTAATTAAAGTATTCAAATAATTTTTTCAAAATGGTGCAATATATGGCAAAAATTGGTAGAAATGAACAATGCCCTTGTGGCAGTGGAAAGAAATATAAAAATTGTTGTCTTATAAAAGAAAGATATTCAAAAAATCTTTCGGATGATGCATTAAAACAATTAAAAGAAGAGTTTTCCAAATATAATCCAGAAGACCTGATTAAAACTTTAGCTGCATTATCAATATGTCCTGAAAATCAGTCACAACAAATTCGATTAGAGATAGCCACTCAAATAGCCTGCTCCAATATTAATTGTGAAGATAAAATAATTACAATACCTGAACTAAATGAATTATTCTTAAAATATCTTCCTTCCAGAGGGCCAATTGGTTTATTAGAGGATCCTTTAGATAATTTATTTACACACAATATTTTATTTTTTAAAAATCATGTAATTTTTACAGGCCATTGTACTTTTGAGTATTATATATTACAAAAAATAATTAATTCCATTCAATTTAATTCTTCTAGTTTTTCAGACAAATATCGAGATCATTTCTTTCAAAATTCTATGCTTATCTTATCTTTAAGTGATTATATTGCTAAAAAATCAGGTCACGAGCGTTATGAACTTTTTAATGATGAATATCGGCAAGAAATATATTTCCCAGATATTAATGAATTAGATAATCTTAAAAAAAGTGTTACATTTAATATTAAAGAGTTTGAAAATTTTAAGGCTTCTTTAAATATTAATGAAGATATAGGTAATGATTTTATTATTGAAGTGGGAGACAATAGTTTTAATAGTTTTTTATCAATTGAAAAAGAATTAAAAGAACATGATCTTTTTGAGTACATAATTACTAAAAAAGACCCATATTCAAAATTTAAACAGCAAAATCCATTATTAATCTCCCCCCTAATAAAAATTAAAGATAGTTACATAATTTTTCCAACATTATTATCCATTTCTCTTAGACACCATATTTTATCATCCATAATGAAATTTAATGAAAAGGAAAATTTTATAAAAAATTATCAAGACACATTATGGCAGGATATCCTATTTAATTTAGAGAACCGATTATCTTTTGAAAAATTTGATTATGAATTACCCGAATGGGAAAATACAATATTCAAAGATGAAGTTTTTAAAATTGATACGGATAAGTTAGCTTATTGCATTCTTATTAACGATAATTTGAAAAATTATAGTGATGAACCCTGGGAAATTGATTTAAAATATAATAAAAAATTAAGAAGTAGAATAGATTCAGTTATTGATGATTTATTGAATTCAGATGAATTAATTAATGATATTCTCATAGTTTTATTTGTTGGTCAAAGCGGACGACAAATTAATAATTTAGAAATACCCAACTATAAAAATTTATTGACAATAACTTGTGAAGAATTCGACGTGATGGCTAACTCAGGCAATTATGATAGCTTGACACTTTTTAAGTTCGCAAGTTTATTAGAAAATACAGATAATAAGGAAATAAGTTTTTTAGATAACTTTAGCATTTATCTTGAAAACAACCATTCATTTCCAGTTAATAATAAAGGCACTTATGAAATGTTATTAGCTGAACCAGAAGATATTAAAAAATTAAGAAAAAAAGCAATAAAAGATAAAGACCCTCATTTAGAGAGATATGGTAAGAAATTGCTTTTAGCTTATAAAATAAGTGAGTTTATGTATGTAGCATGGCATAATTTATTTTTAATCAAATTAAATAATCAAAATATTTGGATTAAGTGTGAAAATGACTCCGAATCCAATATTGCCAAATCAATAGGCTATTGGCTTTGGCAATTCAGTGATGAACTTAAAATAGATTTAAATCCCTTGAATGACAGCCCAATTTTTATTTCAATTAGTGTTGAAGAATATACTAATCTAGATACAAATATGGAAATAACCCCAGAGATTAAAGAAAACCTAATTACATCCAGTTATACCTCAGAAAATGAAATTAAATTTAAAATTAGTAAAAATTTAATTCATATTGCAAAACAGGAAAATAATGAAGCTGATAGGCTTTTAATGAATGAAATTTTAAAATTAATGGGAAATCTATTAGAAAAAAATAGTTTAGAAAATACATTAACAGAAGCCCACAGACTCGAAATAATCAATGAAAAAATACCTTTAGGTTTAAAAAAACAAATATTAATTTATACACCAGAAAATATCAATACTCCTGTAAAAAGTCAAATAAGATTATTGCAGGAACATAATATCCAATTAACAATGGATGGATTGGTAAATAAAGTTCCAGGTGAATTTGATTATAATCAAAAGTTAACTAAAGACCAGTCTCACAAATTAAGCCACCAAATTGTAGATTATTATCTGGACTGTATTAAAAAAGAAATCATAAAATATGATTGGGAGGATCTTATCCAAAAATTAATTTTAAATTATGAGAATATCTTATTTTCCAGATATTTCACTACATTTAATAATGTATATTATTTCAATAATTATGAAAATAATCCCGACATTTTAAAAGACATTGTATATGATGAACATGAATTAGATAAAATGGGATTGCCAACAAGGTTTTTAATAGAAATTTTATCTGCGGAACAAAATTTTAGTAGCAATGTAAAAATATCAACTAACAGTTTTGACCATTTAATGGGTTTATCATATAGTTTAATTGAATGGGGATTTGCCAGTGACTATATTTATTCTGAATATGTGAATTATGAAATTATCCCTTTAGAATCTGGCCGTTTTGGAATTGAAACTAATTTAGAGGATATCATTGATACTTTTAGAACTAAAAGAACATTAGAACATATCACTAATTTATCTAGAAATATTCTTCTAGAAAAGAAAAGTGTTGAAAAACCAAGGGATGAAACAGAAGATGCATTTAAATCAGAATTTGGTATCAATTTAACAGATTATTATAATTTTATGTCTGTACTAATAAATATAGCTGTAGACGATGAAAAAGATATTGTTTTTATTTCTAAATCTAATTTAATTGATATCTTGAAAGATAAATTAGGATGGGAATCTGATAAATCTGTACAAGCAATAGAAAAATTTTCATTAAAGTATCGAAATAAATGGGAAGAAGCACCTGAAGGTTATGATGGAAATGATATTTATCCATGGGTTTTTAGAAGACCTTTATCATATTATCTGAAACCTTTAATTATTAAAAATGACGATGATGAAACAGTGATTTACGGTTTTAGAAATGTTTATCATTCTTGTTTAAATTTAAATCATCAAATTTTTAAAGGATTATATAAAATTAATAAAAATTCTTCAGATGAATTTAAGTCATTTATTAGCAAAATGCTTGATGCCAAAGGAAAAGAGTTTAATGAAACAGTTTTTAAATGGTTTAAAAATAATTTGGACACATCTAAATTTTATTTAGAACCAAATGTGCAAATAGATAAAATAGTTAATGAGGAACCAAAATATGGAGATATCGATGTCTTATTACTAGACAAAAATAAAAAACGATTATTTTCAATTGAATGTAAAAATATTGAAAGTGCTAAAAATCCTCGTCAGATTTTCCAGGAAATAGAAAAATTTTTTAATAAAAAAGAATGGATAAAAAAACATGAAAGAAGAGATGAATGGATAAAAGATAATTTAAACAAATTAGGTGAAAGTATAGGATGTGATTTAAAAGATTATAAAGTTTTTTCAATTTTTATCGTATCTCAAGAGTTACCTATAATCTATTTAAAGGACACCCCTATTGACATAATACCTTTTTCACATATAATTAATAATGGGATAAACATATTAAATAAATACAAATAATTATGAGTTTTCAATAATTATATTTCAACTCCACTATCCCTTATAATTCTCTCACCGACAGGCTGTTCCTCCTCAAAGTTAGACAAGTAATTCTTATAGATTTCATCACCTTCAGCAGTGAGTTCCATAATGTATCTTAAAACATCATCTCTTGAATAGCTGAAATAAATATCCAATGTTTCACTGATTCCCATCAGCTCCAATTGCATGTTCAAAAGCTGATTACAATACTTTAAAACCCATTTCTGGTCATTGGCAACATTGACGATAAAACCTGTAATGGCCGAATCGTTGATGTATTCTGCAACGTTCTGGTTTGATCTTTCATTACCTGCCTGAGACTGGGGAGTGACGAAAGTCCTTAGGATGTTGTTTCTAAATATTTCAGTCTGTCTTGTATAGTCGGACTGGTAGTTGTTACCCCCTAAGATTTTGGATTCAATTCCCGGAGGCACAATAGCCACATTTGAATTCGCAGTTGTTCCGTAATCGGCATAAAGGTTTTCCTTAGCGGTTGAAGAGAGCTCCATTATTATTGGCTGGCCGTTAGCATCAAGTGACGGCTTTACTTCAATGATGTTGTCCTTATTGATTCTTTCAACCTGGTTACGCTCCAAGTTGCATTTGTGGTAGATATCATCAAGACAATTTAAGATAATGCTTTGGGCTTCCGAATATATTTCATTGTACATGAAGTTAATGACCTCATCAGGTTCGTATTTAACAGTCAATGTTCCCTCCTCAACACTGACATAATTGTCAAACTCTTCAGGTGATCCGGCAACAATATCTTTCGGCATCTCATGCAAGTACAGCTGCACCTCATTGTCATCATTGAACTCCTTTTTCAAACCATAGCCGTGAGCACCGATTTCAAGAAATATCGGCTTTATGTATTTTCCTATGGATTTGTCCCATCTCTGCACCGGTTTGATTAGACCTTCACCATCAACCATTCCACCCTGCAGGATGTTTTTAGCAATTTGGCGAATGTCGATTTTTCGAGCCCAAAGAATTAATGTAAGTTTCTGCTCTTGGGAGAGTTTGTTTTCCTTATCAACAAGCACCACATTAACATTGGCTTTGTCAATTCTGTTTTTCAATATTCCTGAAGTGTAACCGTCAAGCTTTATAGCATAACGTGCATTAGCTATTGTTTTGTTGATGACTGGTGGAAGTGCATCCTGCAAATCAAGGCCAGTGTTTATTCCATCGACTCTAGGCTGCCTTTCACTTTCACCCCAATAGCTGCGCTTGGTGTTGTACTGTTCCACACGGTTGTTCAATAATCTGGTTTTGATGTAATCAGTAATTCCCATATCAATCATTCCCATTACAATTTTTTATTATATTATTTATTATATTATTTATATAAAATAAGTAATAAAATTAATGGGATAAAATAATCACAAGACCAAGACTGTTTTGAATATTTTTCCAAAAATTTTAAATAACAACATCGAAGAAATTTTATAACAAATTGACTAGTATAAACAATATATAAATTTAGCTTGAAAGAAGAAATGATACATCAGATATACCATTTTAGATTGTGTAATTTATTTTTTTAAATTCAACAAGCTTATACTCGTTATGATATTTTTCCATTAAAATATGTTTGTTTTCAGTACTGTGAAGTTTATGAGTATTAGCTATGCTAACCATCAATAAAAATCATGATAAATAACCTATTATTCCTTATCAGTAAGTCCACTTTTAAATCTAGGCGAATCATCCTCTTTTAATAGGTTTTCATTATTGATTTTAAATGGATCTTCATCATAATATTTTGATATTTCATGTTTTATTTTAAATGAAGATTCAATTAATTTTTCTAGTTTAAATATTTTTATTATATCTTCCATTTTAAATGTGGCATTAATATTTAACATGAGACCTAATATATTATTAGTTCCATTATAAATTTTTAGAATTTCATTAAAATCACAAATTAAATCATTTGTTAAAAAATAAGAATAATATCTATGGAAATTAGAAATATCTTCAAAAAAACTCATTAGTTGTCTTGCAATTGTTTCTCTCCATAGTTGTGTGGTTACTAAATTTCCGATATAGCTCTCATTATTATTAGTAGTTACTAAATTTCCGATATAACTCTCCTTATTAGTATCAATCAATTTAATTTTATTTACCATCATTGGCACATTTTCAAGATTGTATTCTAAGCTTTTCATTTCATCATAAGTTACTGTAGATTTATACATATTCAGTATAAATTTGTCAAATTCAATTATTGGAATAATTAGTTGACTGTATATGAATTTTCTTTTTTCTTCAAGTTCTTTTTGAGCAGCAGCCTCTCTTTTGAAATCTATCAATGAAATAATTATGATTGATGAGATAATGTTTATTAAAAGTGGAATTGCAATTGTTTTGATAGATTCGTTTAAGGAGTCATCTTTAGGAATTATTTGTAATAGTATTATTGCAGATACTAGCAATATTCCTGCAATTATGAGTAATATCATTGCAATTTTTTTATAATCTGTTTGGAACATGGTGTTCTCCTATAAATTGATTTCTTTAGATTTTAGTGCATATTCTGAATAATTCATTTCCATTTTATATAACTTCCAATTTTTTTCACGAGCAATATCTTTGAAATAATCAAGATATTCATCATTAAATTTAACTCCCAAATATATTTTGGAAGGTTTTAAAGGTAAAAACTTCTCATCAGATATTAATCTCCATTCTCTTTCATATCTCCAGTCTTTATATTTAATCAGCAAATTTAATTTTTTATCAGTTTTTTCAACGTTTATAAGTGGGAAAAATGTTTCATGATAGAAAACAGGAAATAACTGTTTTTTGATTTTTTCTTCAATTTCAGATGTGTCATATCCAATACAGAATCCTTGATGTTGATTTGCATAATGAGACCACATTAAAATTGAATCATGAATTTCACTTAAACAACTGACTTTAAATTTTATTCTATTTTTAACATAATAATCATAGAAAAATTGTTGATTTTCATCTAAAAAACCATCCATTATACCCATATCAATATTTATGTCTTTATACATTATTTCTTTATTGGACACTATATTTGGGTCGATACCAGCTTTTCTAATTAGAGTGTCTGTGTATAGTTCTATAACTTTTTGTTCTAAACTTTTTTTGGTGTCCTCTTTGAATTTTTCAATATCTATGCTAAAAGCAGAATCATAAGGGTCGTTAAAGTTATAAGGATTACTTAAATAAATTTTCTCATTTTTTAAAGCATCAACATGTTTATTGCATTTGATGTTTTCGTCTTTGGAGATGGAACGGTAACGGTATAATTCTTTAGGAATATATTTTTCCCTTTCTTGTATGATTGAATAGATTTGATCTAATTGTAGATTAAGATTGTTTTCTAAAATAATGCTCACTCCCTAATATCATTTTGTATTGATATCTTTTAAAATTTTAGTTTTGAAACTGTGTTTGGTTGCTGTAACTTTCATCTGAAATCTACATCACCATTGATATCGTCATCAAAGCGATTTTAAAAATAACCTCACTAGAAGATGTTATAATTCATATTTATCTCGTTTATAAATATCTTTACCATTCATAAGATATACTCCCAATTCACTTACGTTGCTCATGGAGTGTTTTGTATTAATCGGTGCTGGATTAAAGATTGCCATATCAATTATTTTATCCAATACCTTAAAAATATCTTTATCAAAAATGCTCTCATCATGAGTTTCTTTATAATGCTTGACGAGGTTTTTAAAAGCTTTTTTGTTAATTGGTATTTTGTTAGCTTCAACAATATCCCCTAAACTTTTAAGTCCTTTCTTTTCACCATTTTGGGAGTGTTTATAAATATTTTTAATTTTTTTTAAGCTAAAATCAGTTTCACATACTTCATTTATGGCTTTTTGCAATTCTTCAGGAGTATAATTGTCTAATTCAAAATCATATTCCCAAATATGTGACCATTCCTTAATCATTTTTTCATATTTTTCTTTACCTGATTCTAGATGCTTTTTTTCAATTTCTTTAATGTTTCTTCCATCAAATTTTTCAAATAATTCTTTTAAATCAAAAACTCTCCCCTCAAGTACACGTTCTGTAAGTTTATTTTCATCATCACCTAGAAAATAGGGTAAAGCTTGCCATTTATGCAAATTATAGTTAATCAAATGTTTATAACTAGTTACAATATTATCCATATATTTTCTGGTGTTTTCATCTTTAATTCGAATATTTTTTCCATAAAAGTTAGAAACACCTCCAATATTAATAATTTCAATTCCTAAATTATCACATGAGATTGCATAAAATTTTAAGAACATGGGGAGCATAATCTCTTCGGTTTTTCCTTCAACAAAAACAACAACTTTCGGATGATAATTAAGATTGAGATAATTTGCAAGGTAAAATAATCTTTTTTGATGGTTGTTGAATTCATATTCTCCAGTGATTTCATGGGTAAAATCTTCATTTCTACATCCTCTGATGCTTCTACCAGTTTCTTTTGAAGGAATATTATTTTTTATATCCTCAGGGGACATGTCTATTTCATCCACATCAAAAATTTCTCTCCCTAAATGATGCTGAATGCATTCTTTAAGCATTTCTGCCCATTGTAAATATTCAATTCCTAATCTTGTTGATCCTTTACAATCATCTTTTTTATCCCACGCAATATTTTTCCATAATTGTATTGCAAAACGGCTTCCTAACATGTATTCTAATTTATTGCAGATTTCAAAGTAAGTTTTGTATAAATCATCTTCTTTAGCGCCAATAACATCTAATGCTTCGTTTAAATTATATTCTTTTATTTTTTCATGATAGTTATTTCCATAGTTTGGATAAAAATATACTCCATTTGATTTACCGTAGGGGGAGTAAATTTGAGTAGCAATTAATAAGTTGATGAATTTTTCGATATAAATCTGATAAGAATCGAAAAATATATTATTTTTATTTTTAGGGTCATATTTTAATAATTCAATTACATGGTATATTTGAAAAGTAGAATAAAAGGATTCAAATTTTCTTTTCCTTGATGTTTTATCAAAAAACTTAGAAAATTCCATAAAATCTTTTTCTTGAGGTAAAAAAATATATCCTTCATTAAGTAGCTTATTAAAATCATTGTGATGTTCGGGGTGGAAATCTAGAGATATAAAGATATTTCGAGGTTTGTTTTTGAAATCTTTAACTCTAAAAATTGGATAAAACCAACCATTTTTCTCAAATTTTTCTAATTTATCTTGTGTTAATTTAATCCCTCTTTTATCGCAGAATTCAATGAAATTTTTCATATTTAATGGAGGATTTTCTACATACAATTCTTTTTTAAAGTAGTATTTTAAAAATTCATAATTCATTTTTCATTTCCTTTTAAAATTATTATTCAATTTTATGATAGTTTTTGTATATCATTATTTTTATTATTAAGCAATAATATAAATAATATAATTATTATTTAAAGGGAAAAAAGTTTTCTTAATTTGTAAGTTTTTATTCATAATTGTTAATGGGGGTTAATATGTGGTTAGATAATTTTTTTGAATTATTATATTTTAAAGGCGGTAAAAAAATTAAAGAAGCATATGAATTAAAAAATCAAGAAATGCCTGAATTTCTTTATAAATATAAGTCCATTGATGAACTGGGACATACTTTTGATTTATTAGAAAATGATTTAATATTTTTATCCAGTGCCAATAATTTAAATGATTTATATGAAGGTGAAATTTTTTATGATAACAAAGAACTACTTTATAATAGATTCAAATCTGACGGTTTACCTTATTTTATGACAATAACTAAATTTAACCATGACCAAAAGGAACAAATAAAAAACTCTGAAAATCCTTATTTAGAGACAATGAAGTTAATTTATGAAACAGATCCTGATATTAATCCAGAAATTTCATTTAATGAATTTAATGATAATCTATCTAATTTCTTTTTAGACATATCTGATGATACTTACAAAAAGAGAAATGATGCAAGTAAAGAAAACACTTATTTAACTTGTTTTTCTGAAAATCATGATATAAAATTAATGTGGGCTCATTATACTGGTTATAATAAAGGAATTTGTATAAAATATAATATTAAGGATTATGAATATTTAAGGGATAAATGTTATCCCATTAAATATGAGGATGGATATGATTACACTGAAGAATTGTCTAATTTTAAAGAACATATTTTTAAACTTGCGTTTGATCCCTATTTAAGAAAAGAAACAGATTGGAGTTATGAAAAAGAGTGGAGAATATTATTTAATTATGAATTTTTAAGAAATACGATAAAGATTGGTGAAAAATATTTTCTTAAATTACCAAAACCTTCTGCCATATATTTAGGTAAAAGAATTGACAGTGAAAATAAACGAAAAATCTTTGATATTTGTAAAAAAAGAGAAATTTCACTTTATCAAATGGAAAAAGATAGGCGTGAAGCTAAACTTTATGAAATTGAAATTTTAAAATATTCTGATAAAAATTTTGAAGATGAAATGTTTATTGTAGAATCTATTAAAAATAAGACATATAAATCATTGATTCGTAATTATTTTTACTATCCAATTTTAAGAATGGCAGATATAGAAAAAAGGTTTTCAAAAATTATTGATTCATTTAATAATTTAACAGATAAGGAAATACAATTCTTTTTAGATGAATTATTATTTAAAAATGATATTTTTCCAGTTTTATATCCATATTATTCTAATGTATTATTATTTTTGATAAAATTATATAATAATAACTCATTTAATCATATAACTACTAGTGATGGATTATCTGTTGAAAAAAACTTAGAAAAATGGATTGGATATTGTATTTCCAATTTCTATAATAAAAAACTTGTAAGATATATGATTTTCTTTGAAAAATTATTTATGAGATTTTATAACCGTTATGTAATTCTCTCAGATAAAGAAAAAGAGAGTTATGAACGAGAATTATTTAACTATAATTTAAAAAATAAATACGTTGAATTGATTGAAGAAGATATTACTGGTGAATCCAAATTAATACATCCATTCACAAATAAAGACCGCAAGGAACTAATTAGAAACAATATTTTAGATAATATTCAAAGAGTGTTTGATTTATTTTATATTAATGGCAAATTTGATGAAGAAAGTTGTTATGAAGAATATCTAAAATTAAAATTAATCGTTGCAAAAATAGAAAATAATACTGAATTACATTATCAAGAAATTTTTTTAAATTCAAAAGACGACTACATACTTGATTATGACAATTTATTTAATAAATCATATGATATTCAATTAGAAAATTCTGGACTTGCATTAACAAAAAATAAACATGTTTTACAATTAGTGTCTCATAAAGATAGGGTCTTATTTGAAATTTTGGGAAAAATTAATTATAATCAAAAAATCTCAAAATTCATTTTTGAATGCTGTGATGAATTGAATTTAAATTATAAAGAAAATATTGTAATTAATGTAGATAAAGATTATTTTAATCCCAAAATTAATCCATATACAATTTTAAATTTATAGCTCAGAACATTTGATAATTTATTAATTTCTTTTTTATTTTCACCATATTATTTTGCAGTTTATGGAAATCATCATTTCGATATACACATAAGCAACTGTTTATGGAAATGTTATAACCAACAAATAATTGGGACTTCATCCACAAATTTAATTAAGCATCCCAGTCAAAAGAATATTATAGAAAAGTTAAGAGAGAAGCAGTATAAGTAACTGATATTTAAAGTGATATAATGATGATACCAACAATACCTACTCCTGATGAAATATTAGACAAGGGATTCAGCAGAGGTAAAAAACAAGCAGATTTACTCAGGTCTCAAAAAATACCTAAACACCTGAAAGGCAAAAGGATTGAGGAAAGACGTGTTGTCACATCCTGTCAAGTAATTAAAGATAAACTCAAATCAATTTTGGATGCAGTTCCTGAAATTGAAAGCATGCACCCATTCTATCAGGACTACATCGACATCACTGTCGGAGTGGACGATATGAAACAAGCGCTTGGAGGACTTAACTGGGCTTACGGAATTATAACCCAACTTGAAAAGGAATATGGTGCTAAAATCAGAAAAAATCCATCTGAAAGAGCAACTGCAATACAGAAACAGGCCTACGGCAGAATCGCATCTGTCGTGAACAAGATTAAACCTAACTTGGATTTCCTGGATTTTGCAAAACAGAATTTGAGGAATATGCCGACAATCGATTTCGATGCAACTACAATCGTCATTGCAGGATTTCCGAATGTGGGGAAATCCACATTGCTTACACAACTAAGCAGTGCAGATCCTCAAGTTGCAAACTACCCTTTTACAACAAAAGGTATTCAGATTGGCCACACTGAAATGCGCTGGAAACATATCCAGATTATCGACACACCAGGACTGCTCGACAGACCAGTATTAGAAATGAATGACATTGAAATGAATGCAATTGTTGCACTTGAGCATCTGGCTGATGCAATACTATTTATCTTTGATGCTTCCGAAACCTGCGGATTCCACCTGGAAAACCAGTACAATCTCCTAAAACAAATTGAAAAAATCTTTTCTGAAATACCTATCGTGTATTTATTTAACAAGATGGATCTTGTTAAAGATAAGGAACATCTTAAGGAATACATCGACGACGAGGAAAACTCAATTTTTATTTCCGCAATTGAAGGAGAGGGAATTGAAGAGATTAATAAGAAAATCGGCAGAATCAAAAAAATAGAACGTGATTTTGAACAAGACGATGACGATGATGAATATTATTAATGATTTAGCAATGAATCTAGACTTAAACTCATAGTCACAGCCATGATTGAAAATAATTAATACAGATTAAATAATGATGAAAAGTCTTTATTTAATCACTAATTTAATTTCTCTTTAATCTATAAATATGAATGGAGCAAATTCTATTTCAAAATTAGGATCAATTTCCAGAATTTTTTCGCTGATTAATTCTTTTAATTTTGAAAGGTCTTCGGCGGTGTCAGCGAACAAATAAATGCTTTCGGGTCTAACCTCCTTGTCCCCAATTGGTGTATTTTCAATTGGTCTGAAATTAGGATTATAGCTTTTGCATATCCCGAATTCGGTTTTCAAATAATTTAGTGCATCAATTTTTTCGTATGTGCCTTCCTTTACATATTCAAGATTGTCAAATTTAATGAATAGTGCAACTACATGCTCAATTTCTACAATCATCTCATGAGTATTCTCATCTCTAATGGCATATCCTGTATTTAACTGGTTAAGTTCATCCATTAAATCATTCAATTCTTTATTTAAAGATGATTCATTTTCAGAATTTAATTGGAAAAATGTAATGTCCATAAAAACTTCATCAGAATGGATAGGATTCAAATTAAAATAAAGATATGAAGAATACTGTTGGACATTTGATGCATGATTGATTACAATTTTATTTATTTCTTCTATTTTTTCAACATCGACAATAGCAAGGGAAAACTTTTTTTTAATGGACATGGTTATAATTATGATTTATAATAAGATAAACCTTATGAAAATTATGTAGCAATACATTTTTTTACATATAAATCATAAACCAATTAATTATTCTCCAATATCACCCAATTTAAATTAACTGATTAGACCAATATAATCTATTTAACAATTTAACAAGCATTATTCGAAACATCAACAAAATAATTTAGGAATTCAAAAAAATAAAGCAAAATACATATAAAAAAACAAAAGATTGAAAAAATTAAGTTTTAATAACTTTTAGTAAATTTAATAGAAAAGTTTATATAGTAACATAATGTAATTAAAACATAATTATAAAAAACCCATGTATAAGGAGCGTGAAAACTATGGTAGATTCCGAAACCATTGATACAAAAGTTTCTGACAAAAAAGAAGAATTCAATGATGAACAAGAAGAAGAAATAAATGACAATCATGAAGAAACAAAAGAAAAAAGAAAAAACATAGGTGATGGAGTAATCAACGATTTATATGCCAGCATTGATGAATTCAAAGAATACATCAAAAATATGCAAAAAAATGCAGACAGAAAATATGCTGAATACAAAAAATCCACTGTTCAAACCATTGACATAGATTTAATCGAAACCAAAGATGCTTACCACATAAAAGCAGCAGTTCCGGGCGTTTCCAAGGAAGATGTAATGATTGAAGCAGGAGACAATGACTTGACTATTGAAGCTACCTTAAATGCATACATCGATGAATTTGAAGAAGAAGCCGAAGTAATTGCATCCTCAATAAAATCAGGAAAATGTGTAAAAACAGTAAGATTTGAAAACAGCCTTGATTTAGAAAACATCACTGCAAAATTCACAAATGGAATCGTTCTCATAAACATTCCAAAATTGATTATACCAAAACATAAAATAAATGTGGAATAAATCCACATTTTTACTTATTTTTAAAAAAATTAATATCTGACTTTTCCGATGTGTCTTGTAGCACCAGGATCTTCACCATTATAATGTGCCAAGTAATAGATGAACCATTCCAATGGAATTACAAGGACAAACGGAGACAATAACTTGTCGACATCAGCATAATCCTTTAATTCATAAATGATTGATTTCAATTTCAAGTTTTCAGAAAAGTCGATTGCCTTGTCGGTAATCTCGTCAGATTCAAAATCAGACCTTAAAAATATGATAGGAACACCTTTTTCTGCCCTTTCAATCAATCCATGTCTGAATTCAGCAGAATACTCAGGGCAAGCATGCTTGATTGCACCTTCCATAAGCATGGTCATTGCCAACTTATAAGCAAGACCGAAGTTTGGTCCGGAACCTAAACAGTAGAAAATATCCTCTTTTTTGAAATCCTCTGCCAACAATCTGTTGGCATATTCTGTGGTTTTTAATAACTCTTCAATAGTATCAGGCATTTGAGCTAACTGAGCCAACAATTCATCTTTAGCTTCATAATCACTGGCAGTGAATAAAATCTGATATAGGCATGCAAGTTGAGTGATATATGTTTTTGTGCCCAATATTGCAGTTTCAGTTTCACACCTAGTGACAATTGGAGTTTTAGCTTCTTTAATCATTGAGCTTTCAGGTTCGTTGGAAATTGAAACAGTATGTATATTAAATTCATTTGCTCTTCTAAGTGAAGCAAGAGTATCGGCGGTTTCGCCGGATTGTGATGTGAAAATAGCTATTGCATTCTCATTTTCAACCAATTTCTTATTATAGTAAAATTCATAGCCTGTATAAACTTCAATGTCGATATTAGTGGAGGACATCCTTATTGCATCCCTTACACTATAACAGGTTGAAATAGAACTTCCACAACCGATTAAATAGATTTTATCCTTATCTGAAATTAATTTAGAAACTTCATCCATAGTAGACATTTCACTTTCAAAAGTTTTTCTAAGGGAATCCGGTTGTTCCATCATCTCATCATACATCTTATATTTCATAGCTCAAAACTCCTTTAAAATTAAATATTATAATTATTATATTGTTAATCAAGATATAAAAAGGTTTTTTAAAAATGGTTAATATGAAAGTAAATTTAACTTCAATTGGAATGGAAAAGGGCAGACAATACGAAACGATAATAACAACAAAAAATGAGGATGGAACCAAAAATGCCGCACCCATCGGTGTGCTGTGTGCCGGCGAAAACAGAATCATCAATCGTATCTTTAAGGGAAGTCATACTTTGGACAATATTGTCCGTGAAAAAGAGTTTATTGTCAATATCACCCATGACCCAGAACTGTTTAAGACTTCTACCTTGGGAAATTTACCTCAAAGCCATTTCAATGATGACATGTCCCTCAAATGCGCTGATGCATATTTCAAATGCGAAGCATTTAGATTTACCAAAGCAGTCAAGCAAAGCGATCCGATAAAAAAGAAAGGTGAAGCGATTGTGTTTAAATCAGAAGCAACCGATTTGATAATTAACAAACCTGTCAAAGCCATGAATAGAGGATTTGGATATATTATTGAATCCTTGACCAATTTAACACGCTTTGATTTGGTTAATGATGAGAAAAAAGAGGAATACCTGACCCATTTTAAAGAGGCCAACCGTGTCGTTTTAAAGGTTGGAAGAAAAGAAGATATAAAAGCGATGCGGGAAATAAAAAAAGAATTGATTAAAAGAGGACATAACCTCTAATCAATAATCACATCCATAAATTCAAAGTTATCTCCATCGAAGAGTCCCTTATCTGAAATCTTGATTGACGGAATGACAAGCAATGCCATGAATGCCATTGTCAAGAATGGAGCTTCAAGCTGACAGCCCAAATCCTTTGCCATATTGCGCAGGACACTCACATCATGGGCAACATCATATGCATCTTCATTAGACATCAATCCTGCAATCGGAAGTGGCAAGGAATGATTGAAGTCCGAACTTACAATAGAAATGCCTCCTCCATCATCAATTATCTGATTGACAGCCTGCGCCATAGTTTCTGAGTCACAGCCGATGACAATTATATTATGTGAATCATGGGCAACTGATGATGCAATAGCTCCTTTTTTAAGTTCAAATCCCTTGATGAATGCATTTGCAACAGTGTTTCCACCATAGCGTTCCACAACAGCAATCTTTAAAACATCCTGATCAATATCCGGTTGAACTATGCCGTCCTTAACCTGTAATCTCGCAGTTAATTTCTTGGTCAACAACTCCCCATCCAAACTCTCGATTACATTGACTTCACATTCATCACCATCATAATGTATGTCAAAATCACCGGCAGTTTTTTTGGAAGCATTTATACTATTCTCAAATTCAATTTCCGGAACATCAAATAATACATTTTCTCCATCAAAGACACATTCCCCACCAATATATGTTTTTAAGACATTACAGTCATATATGCTCTCAAGAACTATAAAATCTGCCTTCGCACCTTCCACAATGGCTCCGCAATTCAGATTATAATGTTGTGCGGGATTAATCGTTACCATATGAATTGCCTTTAAGACATCAATGCCAAGATTAATCGCTTTTTTAATGGACAAGTTTAGATGACCATTGATTAAATCATTTGGATGTTTATCATCACTTACAATGAAATCAAATAATGGAGAATAAATCTTGTTGTCAAAAATATCTTTAAAAAAGACGTTAAACTCATTTTCATATTTAAGAAACGAATCATCATTATATATATCAAAAAGTCCTTCCATATTCAGGGCGGATGAACCATCCCTCACCATAATTTTCATACCTTTCAGCTTTTTCTCGAGGACTTCAATAATATTGCTGCATTCGTGGTCAGTGCTTATACCCTGTGCAAGGTATTTATCCAAATCATCACGGGAAAGCAATGGAGCATGACCGTCAATTGGCTTGCCGTATTGTTTTGCCAATTCAATCTTACGAATAACCTCCTCATCACCATTTATAACACCCGGAAAATTCATCATTTCCCCTAATGCAACAATCTCATCCTTTTTAAGCAAATATTCAATATCAGATGAATCCAAAGTAGCGCCTGAAGTTTCAAATGGGGTGGCAGGCACACAGGAGGGTGCTGCGAAATAAAAATTAAAAGGAACCTGATTTGCATTTTCAATCATTGATTCAACCCCCTCAATTCCCAAAACATTGGCTATTTCATGAGGGTCGCAAACAACAGCAGTAGTGCCGTGACGCACTGCAATCTTGGCAAATTGAGCAGGAGTAATCATACTGCTTTCAATATGAATATGGGAATCAATGAAACCAGGAACAATTAATCCTTCAACATCAACCCCATATTTTTCATCAAGTGTGATTGGAGTAATCTCTTTAAATAATCCGTTTTCTATTGTAATTTTTGCAGGATATATCGTATCAGTTATCACATCAAGAATATATGCCGTAAATGACATAATCAATCCTCCATGAGAGAATTGTAGAGGAGTGGCAGGAATGTACCAATATCCGTTACAATACCAACAACCTGAGCGCTTCCCCTATCTGATAATTTTGTAACGGTAGATGGATTGATATCAACACAAATACTTTTAACCCTTGAAGGGAGAAGATTTCCTGTTGCAATCGAATGAAGCATGGTGGCGATCATGATGACCATATCCACTTCCTGAGCATAATGCCTCATTATCCTTTGGGCTTCAGTAATGTCCGTTATGACATCAGGCAAAGGTCCATCGTCACGAATCGAACCTGCAAGAACAAATGGAACATCATTTTTAACGCACTCATACATGATACCTCCAGTCAAAGTGCCGTCTTCAACCGCTTTTTTAATGGAGCCGGAGTTGTTGATTCTGTTGATTGCTCTCATATGGTGAGTGTGACCGTGAGCTACAATCCTACCTGTTTCAACTTCAATACCTAATGAAGTTCCGAACAGATTTGACTCGATATCATGAGTTGCAAGAGCATTTCCCGCCATAATGACATCGATGAATCCTTCCTTAACAAGAGCTGCCAAGTATTTGCCTGAACCTGTGTGAACTATTGCTGGCCCACCAACAATACCTATTTTTCCGCCTTTTTCCTTGATTTCCTTCATTTCATCAGCAATCCCCTTGATGAGATTCATTAAAGGCTTTTCGGAAGAAACTTCGCTGTTCATGAACTCGAACACCTGCTGTTCGTCACGTGATCTGTGAGGAGGTGTGACCTTAACCCCATCAAGGCCAACGACGATCTTGTCTCCAGCCTTAACATCAGATATAGGCTTTACAAATGCCCTTTTCTCATTTTCATCCACAACTACAAGACAGTCCATTTCAATATCTTCGACAGGAATCCAATTTCCATTGTAGAAAATATGAGTGGTATGATTAGAGGATGAATAAAATCCTTCAGGAGCAACTTTGTCTTTAGTTGATGCAACAAGATTGACTTCCTTAATATCATCAATTGATGCACCTAAAACAGACAATTCATCTAAAATAGAATCCAACAATTCGGGAGAATCCGCAGATACTTCAATCTTTGCATGACTTACGTCTGACTTTTTACGTCCAATATCGATTTCCAATATGTCAAATTCTCCGCCTTTGTCCATGATTATGCCCATTGTTCTTGTTAAAGTCAATGAGTCGATAATATGGCCAGAAAGCTCAATAGTTCTTTTATTCATAACAATATGCTCCATTTTTAGTTAATATTATAACTTTGGTTTTGGTAATATTTAATTTTATTGTTATATTGTTGAAAGATCCCATTTGAGAAGTAAAAAAATTATATATTTACTAAATACATACTTTAAATTAACAAAAAATCGGTGATATTATCAAAGATGATGAATTCGAAGAGTTTCATGATTATGAAAGTTTAAAAAATTACTTTAAATCAGGGCTTTATGACATAGCAGAAGAGTTGGATGAAGAAGATCTTGAAAGAATCAAATCGTTTAGGGACGAGTTTAAAGAAAAATACTTAACAAAACCTAATGTCGAAAAAAAAGTAGATACAATAGAAAATGGGTTCTTTCAAGAGTTTGTGCAAACTTTTGATAAAAATATTGATATCGACCCCGGAAGATTGATAGGTTTGACTGACGGCATTTTCGGCATGGTAATGACTCTTTTGGTCTTTAGTATGGCTTTGCCAGGAGCACAATTGTTAAGTGAAACGGATTTTATAACTTTTTTACAAGCAAATGCCCATACTTTTGGTTTAACCATTGTAAGTTTTATTCTAGTCAGTTCCTTTTGGGTTTATCATCATGAATTTTTAAAGATTGATTCATTGAATATGCTACATTTATGGATACATATGTTCTTTTTGGCCTGCATATCCGTTACTCCATTTACAACATCCATGATGGGTAATTATTCAGAGTTTTTCATAGCGGAAGTGCTATTTGGAATGAATATATTTTTGACAATCCTGACCTTTTTAATAATGTATCATCATGCATATAGCGAAAAAACCTTCAAAAAGTGAAAAGAGATACGTTATAAATACGTTCATCATCCTTATGGGCATTACCATTGCCGTAAATCTTTTGGATTACAATGTTTCAGAGGAGTTTATGTATCTGTTCCTGTTGGTTCCAGTAATTTCTACAATTCGAGACATCAGATTTAAAATGAAATCACGATCTCATTAAAAAAAAAAGAGAAAAAATAAAAAATTATTTTATATTACTTTGAACAACTTTACCAATAAACGCTCCAAATAATCCGAGTATTATAAAAAGAGGTATTGTAAAAGCAGTCAACATTAGAAAACTACATATTATCCCTACAATTGCGCCATAGATTAATGCATATTTAGTTGAGTTATTGGTTAAAAATCCGGAAATTGCCGAACCAATAATTACACCAAACAAACCGAGAAACCCTGAAGTAAACCAACCGATTATGATAAGAATAATTCCCGCAACAGCACCTTTAATTATAGGTTCAAATTCAATATTCTGTGCAATATCCTCACCCATTTTCATTCCTCATTTAATTATTTTGGCAAGCAATTCATCATGCTGCAATCCTTCATCGGCATAAACAAAAGGAATATCCAAAATGACATATTTTCCATTTTCAACATACCCATAACCGTATCTGGGACCACCAGAATATATGCGGCCGTATCCTTCTTTTCCGTTAATTGTTTTTTGTGAAAATCCCTTCTTAATTAATGAATTATATAATGATGTTTCATCACCATCAAAATCAACCACACAAATCTTTATAAATTCATGATTATTCTCATTATCATAGGTATAAGCTTCATAGTTACCATTACCGTTTAACTGGTCTTCTTTTTCAACATGATTAAATCCGTCAGGAAGATGAAAATTAATCCCATTAACGGTTACATCTGATCCACCATCAAAAGGCCAAATTGCACTTACGCTGGAAACCAATAAAACTGCTGATAAAATTATTGCTAAAGTAAATAATAGTTTCCTATTCATATTACCTCCAAAAAAAAGTTAAGTAAACAAAAAAATGTTTACTTAACTAAATTCAATTGTATTTATGCACTGTTTTGCAAGGTCTAAATCATCGCATCCAACAAATACTGTTTTATTTTCTGGTGAAGAAACACCAACAAAATATTTTACAGCATAACTAGCACCTTTAGGAGAAGTGGTATCTTCAAAAATTGTTAAATTCCCTTCAACTTTTGGTTTACCAGTGAATAATGTATTACTTTTAATGATTGGAATCAAATTATCCATTCCCATATCATAATAACATACATACATGGTTTCATTATTATTAATCCATGATTGATTAGATACATATTCCGGAGAATACCTATCACTCACTGTAAAATTAGTATTTTCAGTACAATTCATTTTGAATTTTCCATCAAAGTCATTTTCCTTTGTTAAATCAACTGCACATACACTAGCAATTGAAATAACTGCAATAAATACTATTAAAAAAGTTAATATTTTACTATTCATATAAAACCTCCATAATTTGTAATAGTAATTTTATTAACCCCATAATATAAACATTGCTATTAGCATGCTAATATCCTATACATATCTATTAAATAAAAAAGATGATATGAGCATTATATCACTGTTGGCACGTTCCAAAAAAAGAGTAAAAGTGCTTAAGTCCTTAAAAAAAGAAGATAAGATTCCATCAAAAATAAGCAAGGACATCAACGACAACAGCAATCATGTCTCCAAATATTTAAAGACATTGAAAGAAGCGGAGTTGGTGGAATGTCTCAACGAAGAAGACAAAAGATACAGATTTTACAGCATCACCGACAAAGGTAAATATTATCTTGACAAAGTAGAAAAAGAATACAATGACTGATTTTTAAAAAATAAAAGTCTAAAGTCCAAAGAACAGATATATAATGAATACTAGAACCATCAGCCAGATTCCCCAACCCAAATCCCTTGCCTTTCCGCTAGCAATGCTTGTGACTGTGTAAATCACGAATCCCCAAGCGATACCTAATGAAATGGAGTAGGTCAGAATCATCATGATGATAGTCATGAATACAGATGCGGCCACAATCATACTGTTCCACTGAACATTCTTTAACTGCCTTATCATCAATATGCCGACAATCACCAATGCTGCACAGGTAACTGGAGAAGTGAACAGCCCCAATATCAATGGCGCAAAGAATATTGAAAGAAGGAACAGTAAACCTGTGACGATAGCTGTTAGGCCTGTCCTGCCGCCGTTTCCGATACCTGCAGCACTTTCCACAAATGCAGTAACTGTACTGGTACCCAATACTGCACCGACAATACCTCCAACTGCATCAGCCATGAATGCCTTTTCGATTCCGACGGCCTGGCCTTCATCATCAATGAATCCACACTGTCTTCCCAAACTCATCAGAGTTCCTGTCGTATCAAAGAACGTTACGAATATCAATGAAAACAAAATCATTATCAGGTTCGGAATGTTTGAGAAAAGCTGTCCAAACCCTCTGATGAATCCGCAAAACAATGACAAATCAAAATTGGCCGATACGATATGCGCCGGAAGTGAAGGCATCAATATGTTGCCCGCACCAAATCCGCAAGCAGTAAAGATCACTCCAATTATAGCGGTCCCAATCAATCCGAGAAATACGGCAGCCGGCATTTCCTTCACATATAAAACCAATGTAATGATAATGCCAATCAATGCAAGAAGCGCTGGAGGAGCCATAAGAGATCCCATGCGAACAATAGCGGATGGGTCAGCAACAATGATTCCAGCACCTTTTAATCCTAAAAATGCCAAGAAAAAGCCGATGGCAGCACCGATACCCAACTTCAAGTCAATAGGAATGGCATTTAGGATGGCTTCCCTCAAACCTGAAATGGTGATTATCAAAAAGATTATGCTTGAGAGGAATACTGCAGCAAGAGCAGTTTCCCAAGTGTTTCCCATCGCCAATATAATCGTATATGTAAACAATGCATTCAGCCCCATACCTGGAGCCAATCCAATCGGATATTTGGCAACAATACCCATAATAAAACAAGCAATAGCAGAAGATAC
Organism: Methanobrevibacter sp. UBA212; assembly: GCF_905233225.1. Classification (NCBI taxonomy): domain Archaea; kingdom Methanobacteriati; phylum Methanobacteriota; class Methanobacteria; order Methanobacteriales; family Methanobacteriaceae; genus Methanobrevibacter; species Methanobrevibacter sp. UBA212. The sequence goes on along the minus strand of NZ_CAJODJ010000018.1, from coordinate 33,924 downwards.
TGCAGTGGCAAAGAACACTCCAGAAGCAGGCATTCCACCATCAGACAAAACAACAGGATTTACCCCCAAAATATAAGCCATTGCAAGGAATGTGGTAATGCCTGCAGCGATTTCTGTCTTGAAATCAGTGCCATTTTCACTTAATTTGAAAAAATTGTCCAGCATATAATCATCCAAAAAAAATTAATTTACATATTACTATTTAAAAAAAAGTGATATTAAAACTATCTATTAATTTTTACATCAGAACTATTCGACCAATGTTAAAAAATCATAAATGATTTTCGCCGCTACAACAGCAGTACTATCTCCTAGCTGGTTGCTGGCAGTCTCAACAACATCCAGCCCAACAACGTTTCTGTGAGCCAAAGTTTCAATAATTGCTTCGATTTCAGAAATGAATAATCCTCCAGGAGTAGGATTACCGACATTTGGAGCAATAGACGGGTCCATAACATCCATATCTATTGAAATGTAAATTGGTCCATCAATATTTATCAGGAAATACTCAATGGCATCCATATGTTTGTGGACGTCCTTATTCTTGAATGTTTGGATATTATATGTTGATTTTACAAATTCATTTTCATCAGCCGAAGAGGATCGGATTCCAATTTGAACCAAATCGGCTCCCATTTCATGAGCCCTTCTCATTACAGTTGCATGAGAATACTTTTCACCGATAAAGTCAAATGCAAGGTCCCTGTGGGCATCCAGGTGTACTACTGTCAGTTTTCCATATCTTTTAATCAATGCCTTGATGGCTCCTATGGAAGCTGAATGCTCCCCTCCTATGACTATCGGCCTGAGGTTCAAGTCCAAAATTTCATTGACAGTGTCCTCAACTATCCTGCAAGTTGCCTCACAGTTGCCGGGAACAACATTTACATCCCCGAAATCATGAAAACGAGTTGTCAAATCTTTATTAAAAACAGTATTATATTTTTCAAAACCAAATGAAGCTTCACGAACAACAATTGGTCCTAAACGTGAACCGGAGTGATAAGAAGTAGTGCTGTCAAATGGAACTCCTATAATTCCAAATGAATTTTCAGTTATTTCATCATTTTCACAAGAAAATGCAAATTTCCATGGTTCATAGGTATTTAAAAGCATAATTAATCTAAAAAAAGGAAAAATAAAAAAGAGAACTTATGATCCTCTAGTTCTCATAATTTTCATATTTCCCATAGCAACAATGTATTCTACTTCAATACCTTCAACGATTGCATCTTTTAAGTCTTCAGGCATTGGTAAGTCAATGGTATCATAATTTTCCATATCCATGATTTGTACGTTGTCGCCTTGGATAGAGATTACTTGTCCTAATCTTTTGTCGATAATAGGAATATCTACTTTGTTATCTACAGGTTTTACAAGACTTCTTTTTTGATTATCGAAAACACCGACTGCTTCAATTCTTGCTTTTGCAGCTCCGTGTTTACCAGGAGATGAAGTGGTGTAACTAATGATTTTACAAGCTTCTCCTCCTAAAACAATGTATTTTCCAACTTTTAATGTTTTAATTTCTACAACTTTTGTTGACATTAATTTTCCTCCATTTTTTTTAAAAACCGGTTTTTAATCTTATAATAAGGAATATTATTAGATTAATATAAATTATCTTTTCCATTTTATATAAAGTATTCGTTTAATCATCTCAAAAAAATTATATTCCAAAAATATTAAATTAATTAAATTATTTAAATACATTGAAAAACATAATTAGAATAGTGATAGAATGAAGATAGCAATAGTTTCAGGAAAGGATGAAGGACCAACAAAATTGAATGCATTTGATAATGCGCTGACAAGTGCCGGAATTGGAGATGTAAACCTCATAAAAGTATCCAGCATGCTTGCAGGGAATGCCAAAATCCAAAAGCTGCCAAAATTAAAAGCAGGTGCTATGGTAAACTGTGTATTATCAGAAATCACTTCAGACAATCCTGGAGACGAAATTACTGCTGTGATTGGATTGGCTATCGGAGAGGAATTGGGTTGTGTCGTTGAGACATCCGGAATCAACAGAAACCCTACGGAACTAATTGATGAAGCTAAGGAAATGGTAAAATACATGATGGATAAGCGTGAAGTAGAAATAAAGGAGTTGATTATCGAATATTCAACTACAAAAGTTGAAAACATTGCATCATGCATATCTTCAGTAGTTTATTTGAATGACGACATCGTGGAGTAATGAAAATGGATAAAAAAACCAGGAAAATCGCCAGAAGATTAGCAAATAAAATAATTAAGGAAGTCGGACCTGCAGTAAGGGAGTATGCCGGAACAGAACTGGCAGGTGCAGAAGTAAAGACTGGCGCTGACGGAACCCCCACATCTTTCATAGACCAAGTTGCAGAAGAAAAAATTGTCACAATATTGAAAAATGCAGATGTCTATTCCTATTTGGTCAGCGAAGAAATTGGAGAAGTAAAATTAGGAAAAGGAACCAAAAGAAGAATTAACTTAACCCAAGAGCTGAAACGTACTGATTTGAAAGAGGATGAAACCCCAAAATTCATATTTTTAATCGATCCGGTCGACGGAACAACAAATGCAATAAAAAAAATCCCCGCTTATGCCATTTCAATTGCAATTGCAGATGTCAATCAGGGACATGTTGCAACAATTAATGATGTCGAACTCGGATTTTTATACAATTTAGCAAACGGTAACTTCTTTGAAGCGGAAAAGGGTAAAGGGTGCAAATTGAACAATAAAAAGGTCAAGCCAAGCAAAGTCATTAAAGTCAATCAAATGACACTTGGAGGATTCACAAAATCGGGAACTTCAGAAGCTTCAAAACTGGTCGACAGTGCACGTCGTATGAGAGTTTTAGGAAGTGTCGTTTTAGAGCTTTCCTATGTTGCAAGCGGAAAATATGATGCATTTCTTGATTTGAGAGGAAGCAGAATAATTGATATCGCCGCAGGAAAATTAATACTTGAGGAAGCGGGAGGAATCATAACAGACAAATACGGCCAAAAGCTCAATAACGTATTGAGCATTTATGAAAAAGCAATCGTTGTTGCTGCAAACAATGAAATAATGCACAAGCAAATGATTGACATACTGAATGATAATCAGGCAGACATAATCGGTAAAATCGGAATCATATCAAGAATTGACCAGACCCCACCAATCATATTTGCCGCAAAAATAATTGATTACTTTCTTACAAATGGCCGTGAAGTAATCATAGAAAATCAATTGGTACATGAACTGGTTAAATTAAAGGAAAATCCCGATTTAGATAAGATAATTCAGGAAAGCAAAGAGGAATACCCTAAAATCGCACCGATGCTTGATGACATCAACTTTAACATTGACTACGAAAAGATATCAGAAAACCTCTTTGATTTCGACTGTGACATGGCTCTGATTCTTGGAGGGGACGGAACACTTCTAAGGGCACACAATAAAATGCACAACAACATTCCATTATTTGGAATAAACATGGGCACTGTCGGATTTTTAACAGAAATCGAAGTCGAGCATACCTTTGATGCACTTGAAGAAATCATGAAGGGAGAATACTACAAAGAAAAAAGAACACGACTCATAGTATCCCACGAAAACCACAACTTCAAGGCCATGAACGAGGTAGTGGTGATGACAGACAAGCCGGCAAAAATGCTTCATTTCCAGATACTGGTCGATGGAGAAATCATCGAAGAGGTGAGAGCCGACGGACTAATCATTTCAACACCGAGCGGTTCAACAGCATATTCAATGTCTGCAGGAGGCCCTATTGTGGATCCCAAAGTTGCAGGATTCATCATAAATCCAATTTGCCCATATAAACTGGGAGCCAGACCATTTGTCGTATCAGACAACAGTGAAATTACCGTCAAATTGCTTAAAAAAGGTAAAAATGCAGTATTCGTTATGGATGGCCAGATTAATGAAGAGGCCAAGTATGAAGAGGAAATCAAGTTTAGAAAATCCCCTAAAGATGCCCTTTTCATTAGAACTTCAACCAAATACTTCTATGAAAAAGTTAAAGACAAATTAAACGAAGGCGGAATCAAAAAATCCTCCTAGGTGCAACAATGAACAATCTTGTAATTGATTTGACACATGGCGGAGTAAAAATAGCCATCAGTTTATCCAAAAAGGGCAAAAATGTTCTTTCTTATGACATTTACAACACATTGGAAGGCATCGATGCCAAAATGCTTGAGGTCTATGGCGTTAAACTAATCCAGCTTGAGGAATTGAGTGACTTTAAAGGAGATATGAATGTAATCTATCCCATCCACATGCCTTTAAGTTTTGATGAAATAAAATCATTCAACCCTGATTTGAACTGGACTTTCCAGAGCCATCATGAAATCATCGGAGAAATCCTTAAGGATTGGGGAGATGGAATCCCAAAAATAGAAATAACCGGAGTTAAGGGAAAAACAACCTCTGCATTTATGCTTAAGGAAATTCTTATTGATGAAAACCCCTTGATATTGTCCAGCCTTGGAGCATTTCTATATGAGAATAACGAGGAAATCGTTTTAAAAAAGGACATTTCAATTGCCCCTGCAAACATTAAAGAAACAGTTGATTTAGCCTACAAGATAGCAAATCCCATTTGCAAAATAGCTGAGGGCACGGTTGTGAGTGAAAACTTAAGAAAATACAACTCAGCAATCTTTGAATCATCTTTAGGAGTGAGCGGAATTGGGGATGTAGGACTTTTATTGAATATCGTTGAAGACTACCCCATTGCAAAGGGAAGAAGCACCGCCAGTGAGGCCAAAAAACAGGTATTCCGATGTAAATGCGTATGCATTCAAAAGGAGGCTCTTGTCAAGTACTATTCAGACATAAAACATGAAACGACCAACACATTTTCCCTAACTGACCACACAGCAAACTTGTTCGTTGACAATGCAGAATATGACCTTGACCAGACCAGCCTGGAAATCGCCTACAATAATATAAAAACAATAAATGGCAACCTCATTTCCGGAAAGATCAAAGTGAAAACATTTGCTCCAGGACCACACCACGTAAGCAATGTTTTGGGAGTGATATTGACTTGTCTTAGTCTGGAAATCGAATCCGACAATATAATTAAAGGGCTTGGAAATTACAAGGGCATACCTGGCAGAACCACTAAAAAAACAATTGAAAATTCCACCATCATTGAAGAGATCAATCCAGGATTGAATACAGAGGCCATAAAGGAATCCATCAACATGATTCAAAATTTGAGAGATTACTATATCTCAATCGGAGGAGATTACGGAATTACATGTGAAGAGATTGATGAAGAAAAACTATCCGATTTTTTAAACACACTAAACACAGACATCATCTTGACCGGTGAATTGGGATTGTCAATTGAGCCAAGATTAACTAAAAAAACTCAATACTTCAAGAACTATTATGATGTTTATGATTTAGCTATAAGCAATGATAAAAACCTTCTTTTCATCTACAGGTCAGATTACCGCAAACTTTCACAAAGATGAATTTTTCAAAAAATTGAAACATTTAATATAGATTAATTCTAAAAGTTAATAATGTACCAAAATCTTATAGGTTATACTATAAAAGAAAAATTTTCAAATGGAGATACTTAATGATTGTAGGAACACGCGGTAGTAAATTAGCTTTAGCACAAACAAATCAGGTATGTGCCGATTTATCTAAAATAACCGGAGAATCTATTGATGTTGAAATTATTAAAACAAAGGGAGATAAAATCACCACATCCCAATTGTACAACATGGATTCAAAGGGACTCTTTACCAAAGAACTGGATATAGCCCTTCTGGAAGAAGAAGTTGATTTCACCGTGCACAGCTTTAAGGATTTGCCTACCGAACTCGATGCGGATTTGAAAATCGTGGCTGTTCCAAAACGTGAATCTCCAAATGAAGTGCTAATTTCCAAAAAAGACTGGAACGACTTGGGCCCGGGTTCAAAGCTTGGAACAAGCAGTCTTAGAAGAGAAGCATTTTGTAATCATTATAATAAAGAATTTGAACTCAAACCTATCAGAGGAAATATTGAAACAAGGATCCAAAAAGCTTTGGAAAGCGATTTGGATGCCACTATAATGGCACAAGCCGGCTTAAAAAGGTTAAATCTAACCCAATACATTAAAAATGTATTTCCACTAGATTATATCACACCCCCTGCCGGCCAAGGCGCATTGGCAATAATTACCCGTAAGGATAGTGAAATGAAAGAGAAAATATCTAAATTAAATGATTACATTTCAATGCAAGAAGTATTTGCAGAAAAGAAAGTGTTGGAAGAGCTGGGCGTCGGCTGTCAATGGCCAATCGGTTCAATAGCACAAATGAATAACAACAAATTTAATATTTACTCAATATTATTGACTAAAGAAGGAGAAATCCTTAAAGAGCACAGTGAAAAAGGATCCGTAAAGGATGCGGTTGAACTTGGCAGGCGCATCGGAAAAATTTTCACAGATTACGTTTAAACGGAGGAATTAAATTGAAAACTATTAACGTAGGAGTTGTCGGAGTAGGAGCGATGGGTGAAAACCATGTTCGTGTCTACCACAAAATGGAACAAGCGAATTTACTCGCTGTAAGTGATGTAAGCGAAAGAGCACTCAAAAAAATTGAAAAGAAATATGGTGCCAAAGGTTTTACAGAATATAGCGAACTATTGGAAAATCCGGAAATAGAAGCGGTAAGTGTATGTGTACCGACCACATTCCACCATGCAGTGGTAATGGAAGCTATCAAGAATGGAAAGCATGTTCTGGTGGAAAAACCGATTGCATTTACAGTGGAAGAAGCTGAAGAAATGATTGCAGCTGCTAAAGAGGCAGGAGTCCTTCTTGCGACAGGACATGTTGAACGATTCAATCCTGCTGTTCAAAAAGCTAAAGAGCTTATTGATGACGGAGTCATTGGCGATGTCGTATCCGCATTCGCAAAAAGAGTAGGGCCGCTCCCACCAAGAATCAAGGACGTTGGTGTTTCAATAGATTTAGCTATTCACGATTTAGACATTATGAATTATTTATTTGAAGAGGAAGTTACCCAGGTTTACGGTTCAATGAACTGCAGTTTTGACGACAGTGAATTTGAAGACCATGCAGAGATAATGGTTAACTTTGACAACGAGTCGACCGGAATCATTGAAGTGAACTGGCTTACACCATATAAGCGTAGAGAATTGGAGCTTACAGGTACTGCAGGAATCATATCTGTAGACTACATCAAACAAAGTATTGAAGTATATGGTAAGTTTGCTCAAGACATTCAAATCAAGCATGAAGAACCTCTTAAAAGTGAATTAAACTCATTCTTAAATTCAGTGATGAACAAAGAAGAGCCCGAGATTACCGGTGAAGACGGACTTAAAGCTCTTAAAATGGTCATCGCTGCGAACAGATCCTCCAAAGAACATAAACCAATTAGTTTTGAACAACTCGAATAGGTGATAATGTGAAACAAAAATTAATTCAAAAAGCTCAAGAACTAAGACAACACGGATTTACAACCGGTGAGATAGCTGATGAACTTAATGTTAGTATGGATACTGCCAGATGGCTAACTCTCCAGAAAACAGAAGAAGTAAAAGCTGAAGCGCCAGTTGACTTTGCTATCAATTGGAAAAGCATCGGCGGAAATTCCACCCGTTTAAGTTATGTTTCAGGCGCTTTAAGCGATATGGCATTATCACATGGAGATGTTGATACTGTTGTTGGTGTTGCAGTCAGCGGAATTCCATTTGCAACCGTGATGGCAGACCTGATTGAAGACATGACAGGAGAAGACACATCCTTAGCCATTTTCCACCCTCACAAGCACAGAAAGGATGCTGATGAAAGTGATGATGAAGGTACAATGAGTACCAACTTCGCAAACGTCGAAGGCAAGAAAGTTGTTATAGTTGACGATGTAATCACAAGCGGAACAACCGCAAAAGAGGTAATTCACACCGTGAAAGACCTTGGCGGAGAACCTACTTGCGTTACAGTCCTAATTGATAAGGCAGGACTTTCAGAAATTGAAGGCATACCTGTTGAATCTTTAATTAAAGTTAGTAGATTATAATCTACTACAATTTTTCCTATTTTTTTGACCACTACGACCATTTACAAGAAAACCTTATCAAAGAGATTGACACAATTTAAATACAAGAGGTGAAAATGTGTATATAACAATCATTGCATTTAACAAATTTCATGGCTCCAAACCCCTTAAACTGGATGGAATAGTCAAACTAGTTAAGGAACCGGACAACAAATATGATGCAGAGGCAATAGCCTGTGAGATGAGATATTTTGGAAAAATAGGATATCTTGCAAATAGCGTCAATTCAGTCATAAAAGGATGTATGAGTTCCGGAAGGGTTTATGACAAAATCGAGGACGAATACTATGCCCAAATCAAATTCATATCCGATCATAACGCAATAGCAAAAGTATTGTCATCTGACGAATTCATAGAAGAAATTGAAAATCCAGAAAGTGACGTTCATTACTTAAGTGAAAATCCTGCAGAACTGGATATCGAATACATTAAACAAAACTATTGAAGGCGATAAAAATGATGGCACTTGGAAATGATATTGAACTTTTAAATCCGCAGGTTCATGAAAATCTGGCGATAATTCCATTAAAAACTGAAAAATCATACATTGACCTGTTGACCCTTAAAAAAGGCCTTGAATTGGGACTTGTCGAAGTCAAGGAATGTGAAACATCCACAGTGAATACGGTAATTGTTAAAAACAATTCAGTTGTTCCGCTGATTCTGATTGATGGTGAAGAGATTGTTGGAGGAGACCAGAACCGTCTCGTCAATTCCACCATTCTGGTCAATGCGAAAAGTCATATGAAAATACCTGTAAGCTGCACAGAAAAGGGAAGATGGGCATACAAAAGTGAATTCAAGCAATCAAACTATATTGCAAACTACAATACCCGAAGGGCAAAGGAATATGCCTCAAGAAATTCAGGCTCCTTTCAGAATGTCATCTGGTCATCCATCAACAGCCTGGAGGTCGAAAACGATTATGCATCTCCAACCTGCGCAATGGAGGAGAGCTACGAAAACCTGAAAACAGACCATGCAAAAGTAATAAAAGAGTTCAATGTTGAAGACAGTCAAAACGGTGTTCTGATTATTGTGAATGGAGAAATCAAAGGCTTTGAAATATTCTTAAACCCTGAAATATACCGTGAGTTTCATGAAAAGATATTGAAAAGTTACCTGATCGACTCAAAGGTTGAAAACAAGACATTTACAATAAATACTGATGCCGCAAAGAACGTGATAGACAATGCATTTGCTTCAGCATTTGAAAAAAGAGGCAATATCGGCCTTGAGGAAGCCTTTGAATTTGAAAATGATGAAGGTCTTGGAACGCTATACACATATAAGGACAAAATTATCCACTTATCATATTTCACAAAGTTAGAAAATAATTTTGAGGATGAAATTAATGATGATATCGGTTTAAAATCTGATATCTAATTCATCCATCATTTTTTCTATTTTAATATTCAAACTATTTATATTTGATTCGATTTCCTCTTTTTCATCAGCCAACTGGTCAAGTGAAATGAATTCCCCTTCAAAAGTGTCCACATAACGGGAAACTGACAAATTAAAAGCGTTGCATTTTATTTCTTCAATGGAAATCAGATTGGAAAATTTTGGTATTGTCAGTTTGTTTAGATACACATTTTCCATTTTAGCCATAGTATTATTATCCAATATGAGATTTTTTCTAAATAGTCCAGGATATGCACGGCCGCTTCTTTGAGTTTCGTAGTCCGCTGCCATGTCAATGAATAGAATGTCATCATTTTGCCTGTTTTTCTTAAATACGATAACCACTTCCGGTCTGGAACGTATGATTTCATTTGGAATGCGAATGATGGCATCGATGTAGTTTTTCTTGTATGTGAGATATTTTCTAAGGGTCTCCAGGGAGTTTTTAAACAGGAAATTCTCGGAAATGCTTACCACCATTATTCCGTCATCTTTTAGAGAATCAATAAGATTGAGCAAAAACAGGAATTCGCTTTCCTTAAGTGATTCATATTCCCCAATAAAATCGGTTCCGGATTCATTTTCAAGATCAATCTTTTCAACAAGATTTTCCAAAGCAATATTCAATTCACTATCCTGCTTGAATGAATCTCCATCCATACCGAAGTTATCCAGAAGCAGGCTTTCGAGTTCGCTGCGCTTATTTCTTTTAGCTATTTCTCTGCTTTGATTGACATTTGATGAATAGTAGTTCTTTATGGCAATTGGAATCTTTGACAATATGACATCAAATGATGATCCATTAATGTCAATGGAATCCAATGCATCTTCATTCTTTAAGAAGACGTCTTTGAATGATAAATGGTTTATAAAGAATTTTACAAGAGTATAAAAGTAATTGAGCTTGTGCGAATCCTTACCATAGCAATACTTCAGATCATATCCTATGCTTTCGTATAACTTCATTATGGATTCCCCATTCTTTATGAATGGATCATATGCGCTGTTGATGGTTTTTTTCTCAGACAAAACGATTCGAGACAGAATCTGATTAATGTATTCTGGATTTGAACCGATGTGCATCAGTTTGGAATCTGAAATTATGCTGAACACCTCGCTGAACTCGAAATCTGAATCGAAAACATCGAATTGAGAAATCAGATTAATTATCTCACCGATATTGTGAGCCTCTTCGCTTGTGAACTGGAATGTGTCGATTTCATTGTCAATGGTTGCAAACATATAATCAAAATAATCGGAATTGTGATATTCTGAACTGAATACAATGTTTTTGGGAAATATCTTTAAGAAATCCGGCAAAAAACCAGGTTTTGAGTAGTTGTTGTTAACGACTTCCTCAATGAAAGCTTCAGAACTTTTAATATAAAAACCGTTTAATTTGAGTGAATCAAAAAGCAAATGTTCCTGATAGCCCTTATCCCTGTAAGCTTCATCAATAGTGAGTTCCTTGTCCTTCAATTCAAGCTGCAAAAAATCTTTTATGGTATCTGAGCAGTATTTATACAAAAATGCATACATTACTATGTAGTCTGTTTCAGGAGGAAGCTTATATCCCCTTGATTGAGACATCAGCATTCTTAAAATCTTATAATTTATGGATTTCCTATTCCTCATGTACTTTCACCCCATAAATCATTAAGTATCGCTTCCTTAAGGTGCCTGTCATATTCCACTTGACGCAAATCCTCAATAATCTTATCGTTTATGGTGTTTAAAAGTTCTCCATATTTCATTTGTGTTTTCAAATCCGGAACAATAATCTGAAGTTGTTTTATCTCTTTTAGTGATGTGTGAGGTATCTTGCCGCTGCCTCCAAGCTCGTGGAGCTGCTTTTTAATATGGGCATTGGTCAGGAGATGGGCAATGAAATCCGGATCATAACCTTCTTTAAGCCTTATTATTGCTATCCTATCACTTATAACAAGGTTTTCCTCTTTTACACAAACGACATCATATGGATAGGTCATTTTCATCAAAACATCATTTTTTTGTGTAAAATATCTTTCTTTAATATTGCTTTTTAGAGATATCTCTTCAAAATCAGATAGATCTCCGTCCTTTTTAATGGACCTTTGAACAATGACTTTGAAGTCCTCTCCGTTTTCATCTAAGTAACGTCTATATGATAAGCCGGAAAATATTTCGGCCATATCATTAAGTATCATCTTTTGCATGTTAATCCCTTTCAAAGAAAGTTATTTGAAGATGGTGGTTGAATGAGCATTAGTTTTGGTGGTGAGCCAAAACTAATTTATTGGTAAAGACCTGCTACGTCATCGAGTAGCGGTGTTTCATCAGGAATTTCAGAAGGGTCAACTTTTTCAGCAGAGACTCCTCCGATAACTCCTACACTTTGAATGTTATTCTTTAACACAGCTGTTGAAGTAAGGCCTGAACCTTGTGGGGACAAGACAAACAAATCAAGAAATGTCTCATCTTCCCCGACAATGAATGCAGGTTCAATTGATTCAGCAGACTTTGTTTGAACTTTGATTAAGATATGTTTAGCTTCGTTTTCTTCTTCCATACCAATTTCTTTTCTAATTGTTTCATCCAAATCTTTAACTTTTTCGCTCCAATTAATATTTGGGTTCATATTATTACCTCGCTTATTCTTTTATAATGCACCTTAAAATACAATGGTGTGATTTTTTAGTAACAGTCAATGCATTTTTTGAAAAGTTATGCACTTTTCAACATTACATTGATTTTAATAGTATATAAACTTAACTATTTTAATTATGTTTTTTAAAAAATTACATTTGTTAAGCTGTAAAACATTATCTATTTTAGGACATATATAAAGTTTTTTGTATTTTTTGAAAAAATGCAAAAAAGTGCAAAATCACGGAGGTGTCAATGCAAAAAAATTCAAAAACAAAATATTATAAAATTAGAAAAAAATAGGCAAATGCCCATTAACTGAAAAAAAGCTTAAAATAAAAAAATAGAGATAGTGAGACAGTTATGCCTCAGATTTTTCCTTTTTGCCTTTTTTGTCGACGATGACCATTTTTTCTTCTTCCTCGTCAACTTCCATGACAATCGGGTCGGCTTCAAGTGCACCAGGATCCTTTTCAACACATTCGTTGATTTTTGATTGGATTGTTCCGATATCTTCAGTATCAATCAAATCAACAATTTCCAGCTGTTGCTGGAATCTTTCAATACCCTCGAGAGGAACATTTTCAACGAATGGAATTGCTCCTGTAGCGCCGGTTATTTTCTTTTTGTCAGGGTCTGCTCCGTTGTCATACAATGCCTGAATACTTTGACCGGTAATGTGTCCTTGGACCTCAGCACCAGCCAAAATCAAGAATCTGATATTCGGATTTGATATAATATTCGCTACAACCTTTTCAATGCCTAAGTTTTCTGTTTTACATGGGCCTGCAATAGCTGCTCCTGACAGTTCTGCTTCAATGTGGGAAGCAAGAGTAGTTACTGCAACTGGACTTTCCGGATCTCCTACAATATAGTCACCGCTAATTACCGGCCAACCATCTGCAGGGGCTTTTTTATCAACCATAATTGATTCCTCCTATAGTATAATTGTGATTATATTTAAATGAATATATAAATATTTTCATCAGTAATACAGTTCGGAAGGTTTTCCGATATATTCAAAATCGTCCTTGTTCTCCAGGTACTTGACGCCGATGACCTTGCCATCGGGAAACCTTGTGACAACGCTCATACCGTCATTGACATCAATGACAATCACTTTTGTGTTTTTTTCGCCAGCAGCCTCAATTTTGATTATCTCATCATTTTCCAAAAGAGTTGCATCTTCAAAATCGTTGCTGATGTCTGTTGAATACCAATGCTGAGGCAACTTGACCCTGATATCTAAATAATCCAATAAATCTTTAACATGCATTTTTTAATCCCTCTGATTAAATGTTAATTTGAAACATTTATAAAGATTTTGTAACTTGTCAAGGGTGCAAAGTAGCTAAACCATGAAATGAACCTTGTTCTTATCGACATCTGCCGGCTCATGTGCCGGAGGAATATCGTCGGAATGGCCCAATGCCATGATGCCTACAATCCTGTAGTGGTCATCAATTTTCAGAATGTCCCTGACAAGCTCTTCGGAATCTTTTCCGTTTTTGGACCTCAAATGAATCTGAACCCAGCAGCTTCCAAGGCCAAGCTCTGTAGCCATCAGATGCATATAGGTCAGGGCAATGGATGAATCTTCAATCCATGTATCGGCAACCATGGTATCTGCAACTACGACAATGGCCTTATCGGCGCCATTGATCAAGTCTGCACCATGGTCTTTAGAATTTGCCAAATCAGTCAATGTCTCCTTTCGCTCAACCACCATGAAATTGCACGGCTTGCGGTTCATGCTGGTCGGTGCAAGAAGAGCGGCTTGGAGAATCTTGTCCAGTTCCTCCTTTGTCACCGGCTCGTCATTGAATTTCCTTGTACTTCTTCTCTTAAGCATAACATCTATAAGTTCCATAGTAATGTTTTTAGAAAACTAGATAATTATATGTTGTGATGTAGATGATGGAAATGATATTTTTGAAAAGATAGATATACAGTGCAAAAAATTGAATGTGAAGTGAATTAAAGTATACTCCCCATGCAATGAGAATGGTTTAATCGATTGGAATTTGAATTAAATGGTTGGCAAAAAATTTGTCAAAAATCACATCACAAATGTTGCGACTATCAACAATTAGAGTTGCATAAAAAAATTCGAAGTTACGGCAGTGCAACTCCGAATTTGCTATTTTTCACGACTTGTTAATCAGTCACTTAATAGTTATTGATTTCATCATTTATAAAACAAATGGTTTTTGAAATAAAAATACCATGTTGAAAACAATATTTATTTTGACTTAAAATAATTACAAGTCCATTACAATATTGCAATTAATTCATACATAGATTTAAAAGCGATTAAAACAATAATCAGTAATTACAAAAAGTTTTGGTGAAAAATATGCAAGATAAAAGCAATATTGATTTTGAAAATATAATTCGCATGAATGAAATCGCAGAGGTTTATGAAATTACAAAGCAAAACAAAAAGGCTGAGAATTATCACAGAAACATCGTCAAACTCTGTGACAGATATCCGAAAAATGAAAAGGCACTCCAATACAAAATACACTCCCTGAACCAACTAAACAAACCATATAAATCCCTGGAAACAACAAATGAACTTTTGAATCTGAATCCGAATAGCCTGATTGCACTGTTCAACATCATAAAATACCTGAAGGAGGCATCATATGTTTAGGCGAAACAGCCTGGAAAAGACAATTGAAAAGGCAGAAAAATACTTCAACAAAGGAGAGATGTACAAGGCGAGAAACATGTATCTGAAAGCCCTTGCACAAGATCCAAGAAACATTGCAATCCTAAATAACCTCGCATTCATATATCATGTGCTTGGAGAAGAAGACACATCAAAAGGATACAGCGAGATACTTTTAAAGGAATGTGATGAGACTCTAAAACATGAAACCGTGAAGGAAATTCTAATATTAAAGATTCCGGCATTGGTCTCCCTTGAAAGAACAGGAGAAGTGATGGAAGTCATTGATGAACTACTGAAAATCGATTCAAAAGACATGAATGCCCTGTTTCAAAAATCATATTATCTTGAAAAAGAAAATCGACACACAGAGGCGCTGGACTGCATAGAAGAGATATTAAAAAAGCATCCTTACCATATCGGATCACTTCTTTCAAAAGGCAGAAACCTGGTTGAACTGAATAGATTTGAGGAAGCCGAGAAATGCTACAATCTGGTTTTTGAAATCGAACCCAAAAACAAGGCGGCAATCACCCTCAAATCACAACTGCTTAAAAGGAAATACAACCTGACAATAACATCACATGATTTGATGCTTAAGGCTGTTGAAAGCTTTGAAATGGAAAACTTCAAGGCTTCAAGAGATTATTTCAAAAAAGCACTGGATATGAGCTCCGAATATGCTGAAATCTGGTTTGCCCAAGGCGAACTGTTCATAAGGACAGGCCACATCAGCGATGCAATAGCATCATTTAAAAAAGCATTTGAGATAAATCCCACCAGTGGAGGAATAGTAAAGCATAAGGAGTTTTTCAAACTCCTTGACCGCATGAAAAAAATAAATGTGTTTCTTGGATTTGAAGAAAAGGGATGAATTGAGTTTTAAAAAAAACTCACTATAACTTAAATCCGGTTCCGACAAACTGGGCAACATCACGTCCGATGTCATCGCAGATATTGACGATTACGATTGATGATGTGCGTCCGCTTTTGCGGCATGTTGCCTCAGCAATCAGCTTTTCGCCTTTTGGAGCGGACAGATAATTGATGCTTACCTGCTGAGCGACAGTCAGTTGGTGTATCTGATTTGACAGAACTGCAAATGCGAAATCGGCCAGTGTGAATATAACACCACCCATCACTCCACCATAAGCATTCTTATGGTCGTCGGTTATCTTTAAGCTGCAAACAGCCTTGTCTTCTGTCAGCTCATCCAATGTTATGCCTGCATTTACTGCAAATTTGTCTTTATAAAAGAATTCCCTTGCGCTTTCTACTGTATCATAATTAGCCATAATTACACCAAGATAACTATTTATAATTCATCATTATTAATTTTTTTACAAAATAATTTAACCGAAAATCTCCTAAATCATCACCTTGAATGACTCCCAAAACAGATAGACTGCTCCAATAATTATTAAAACAGCGAATATTTTTGGAATGTATTTTGTTTTTCCAATGAGCTTTTCAAGATTTATCTTTGAAATCAGAAGGCTTAAAACGAATAACATCAATCCAAAGCCCAGACAGTATAAAAGTATATTGAAAACGGCGTACGGCCAGTCGCTGGAAGACACCAGAAGTGTTATGAGAGAAATCAGATACGCACTATAGCACGGAGCCCATGAAATTGACGTTATAAATCCCAAAATGAATGATCCGACAATTCCGTCACTCTCTTTCGGTAATTTAATACTGAAACTGAATGAATAGTCAACAAGCATCAAAATTCCGATTGCGAGAAGAAGCACAGCCGAAAGAATCCTTATATAGAAAATGTATGAGTAAACAACGGATGTGAAAAATCCGGTCAAAAGAACTATAACCAGAAAAACGCTCAACAGTCCCAAGGTGAATGAAACAATTTCGCTTTTTGACTTTGTTTTCAGGCTGAAAGCTACGAATATGGGTATTACCGGCAGGATACATGGAGACAATATTGAAATTACTCCCGTAAAAACGGAAATCAAAGGAAATATTTCCATTTATATCTCCTTAAGCTCCTTTAGAAATTCATCAGCCTCGACATATCCCTGGATTTCATGAGTAACCTTACCGCTAGGCTCAATGAACTTGATGATAGGAGTTCCGTAAACCCTGTACTTATCGGCGAATTTAGGATTTTCATTGATGTCAACCAGAACGAAGACATAATTTTCATTCAGCTGTTTTTGAACATCAGAATTGCTTAAAACATTATTTTTCAGCATGTCGCAGTAAGCGCAACTGGCCTGATCAAAGAATATTGCTACAGACTTGTTTTCACTCTGTGCCGCATTCATTGCCAAATCAATGTCAGTTGTCATGTTCAGGCCCGGAATGGTGCTGTTTTCAAAATCCGCACTATACACTGCAGGAGCCACTGCAAGCAACATGATGGCCATTAAGATAAAGACATATTTTTTCATATGGAATAATCTAAAAATAATTATTTATAAAGTTATTCTTAATCGTTCGTTGAAATAGCAAAAATAAGTGTCACGGCAAATAACCGTTTTTCTGGAAATGGTTCTCCATTTTAATATAGAACTCCTCGTCTGTGAAATTAAAATTGGTATTGAATGACTTATAAGCCAGCTCGCAATCCTTTTTTAAATTGAATCTGAAATCAGGACGTGCCCTGAAAAATTTTTCAAAACATATTTTGGAATTTTCAGGGAATGGAACCTCCTCAAAGGAAATCTTTTCTATTGACATTTTCATGGCGCATGAGAGAACGGTTAGCTGGATAGCTGAAGCGTAGGCATCATAATACTGACCATAATCCAGATTTACATTGAAGTATATCATGAAATTAATCATCACATGAGAAACCCAAATTAGAGAATTCGGTTCGAATTTTTCCAGCTGCAAATCGGTGAACTTGAATATTTTATCTTCCAGACTTTTTTCACTGTTCTCGCTGCAGAAGCCTACAAACTCCTCAAATGAGTAATTTGTCAAATATTTAGTGTAAGCATCTTTAATCTCTTCATCACAGAGATATTTGGAAATATTTTTCAAATCCTTTTTCCTTAAAACTCTTGGATAGGTAAACATCAAAGTAATATATTTAATTTATTTAATTAATAATTTCCTAAATTAGTATTCCTAAACCAAACGATTTTTTGTGCAGGGATGGGTAAAATTTGATTCTGAAAATCATCAATAATATCTTATTTATAACAAAATACACAAACATTAAAATTGTATATAAATATGGGAGAAAAATATGAAATTTCATAAGATAAGCATATTCTTTCTATTTTATTGATAATGACAGTGGGAGTTGTCTGTGCTCAAGATGCAAATCAGACAGTTCCAGACACATTAGAACTTGACGACACACAGAAAGTTATTTCAGATACTCCTGAACTGTCATATGATGATCTATCAAAAAAAATAAATGAATCATCTGATTCAATAACATTAGAAAGCGATTATAAATATAAGGATACTGACAGTATTAAGCACATTGAATTTACAAATAGAAATTTCACCATTGATGGAAATAATCATGCAATCGATGCCGACGGCAAAACCAATATATTTAAAATGAATGGTGGAAAGTTAACATTGAAAAATCTTGTATTGAAAAACACCAATGACAGTGCAATACTATTGCGTAATGGTATACTGAACACCATCAACGTCACATTCATAAACACAACTTCTCCGAATACAGGAGGTGCAATATATGCCTACAATAGTATATATTACAGTAACAACGATAAATTTATTGACAGTTCCGCTAAAGATGCGGGATCAGCATTATTCGCATCATCTGCTACAATGCATATAAAAAATGCAACATTTGCAAGCAAAAATCCTATTAAATGGAGTTTGATTTATGGAATCAATAGTATTATTAATGTTTCAGACACTACTTTTGCAAACATTTCCTCAAAATATGCAACAGCAATATATAATATAGGAATCACACACATCACAAGATCAAAATTCATTAACTTAAGGGCAAATGCAACTGGAGGCGCCGTTGCGGTAAAAGGTGATGATGAAAAAGGATTTGCTCAACTATTAATTACTGACTGTGAATTTGCGAACATCACTGCTGGAAGAAATGGTGGAGCCATCTTTGCAGATATCGCAGCCGGCAGCGATACCCTAGGCGAAGGAAGAGTCATAATCACCAATACTGCATTTAACAAAAACACTGCTGAATTTGGAGGGGCAATACTCCAACTTGGAGGAACACTTGCTCTGATTAACTCCACTTTCACAAACAATACTGCATCTGAAAACGGTGGAGCAGTCTACACATCAAGGACAAATGTAGCCATTTACAATGATTCATTTACAAACAACCGTGCACGAGAAACTGACGGATGCGGCGGAGCCATATATCTTGATCATGGAGAGGCAATTATTGTCAATTCCACATTTGCAAATAATTCTGCAGGCAAAGGCGAAGCCATTTACTGTTATGAGATAATGTACACAATCAACAATGCAACTTTCAAAAACAATAAGATATACACCCAATTCGATTATACTGGAAGCAGCATAACAAACTGCGAAGGATGCAACGGCACACTAAACGAGACAAATATAACTTATCTCATAAGATACAACGGTGAAGCAATCATATTGAATCCTCAGCCTATTCCAGGCTCCGCTAAGGATTCTTACTTCAATCTGAATGATTGGGGATTGGTTACCCGTGTTAAAGACCAGGGCTCAATGGGTTCATGCTGGGCATTTGGAGCAGCAGGAGCATTTGAATCATCATACCTGATTGCAACAGGGATAGAACTGGACATTTCCGAAAACAATATTAAAAGCCTCTGTCTGCCGTATTCTGAATTCGGACAAACCAGCACAACCGAGGCTGGAAACATGGTTACAACCGCCGCATACTTTGCAAGCTGGTTAGGGGCAATCAACACAACCGATGATTTTTATGATGAGCTTGGAAAAGTTTCTACCCTACAATATGGCCCTCATGCGGTTCATACCGTAAACGCAGTTTTCATAAACATAAAGGACAAGAATGCCATCAAGGAATACCTGACAACATATGGTGCAATGAACATGTTTCTATACGGTGCAAATTCACAAGACCAATCCTACAGTCCCACATACCACTCAGTGTACAACAACGAATACGGGGCAAACCATTACGTGACATTAGTCGGATGGGATGATAATTTTTCAAAAGACCATTTCTCAACACCAGCTCCTGGCAAAGGTGCCTGGATTTGTAAAAACAGTTGGGGAAGTGAATGGGGAGATGGAGGATACTTCTATGTCTCATACTACGACAAATCATTAACTCAAGATGTTGTGGGATTCACATTTGACAATGTGGAGCAATACGAGAAACTTTATCAGAATGGAATCATCGGACTGCACTTATTTGACGACGACTACAATACATACGGACAGATATATACCAGCAAAAACGGAGATATAATTGCTGCTGTTGGAACCTACTTTGAAACCGCAAGCAGCCCATATACCATTTCAGTATATGTCGATGGCCGCATGGTCTACAGCCAAAGCGGAAAATCAAGCCATGCGGGATATGAAACAGTTAAATTGAACAAGTACATTGCAGTGGATGAAAATTTAACTTTTGAAATCAGGATAAAATCCGCTTCAGTGCCGTATGTTAAAAATTCAAGAAGTATCCTCATGCATAATGTGAATTACATTTATGATGACGGTAAAAAGATTGACCTAGGAACCAGAGGTTACTTTGCTCCGATTAAGGCATACACATATCACAATAGCGAGATTACCAAAAACGTTGTAAACTATTATGATAACTCAACTGAAACAATATTTTCTTTTTACAATATTTTTGAAGGCAATACAATTCAAGCGAGCTTCAACAATAGAAATTACACAATACCAATCGTCAATAATACCGGAAACATTTCATTGGGAGTTCTGCCTGTCGGAGAATACCTTGTAACCATAACCTACAACAATCAGACTATCTCAACACCAGTGTTAATAAAAACAACCATTTTCAGCGATGACCAAAAAGATATGACATTGGCATACAATGCAGGCGGATCTTTTGGAGTGCAGTTCATTAATCCAAATGGAAATCCTCTCGCAAATACCCAAGTAACCGCCAAATTTGATAATCAAGAACTTTCCGGTGCAATAACAAACGAAGAAGGTATATTAAGTATCAACATCCATCCTACTAATCCAATCGGAAAACACTACATTGACTATGTAAATCCGAAAAATGGCGAAACATTAAGAGTCACCATCAATATAGTTTCAAGATTCTATGGAAATGCAAACGTCAACATGTACTATGATGACGGACACACATACAAGGTGCGCGTAAGAGATGATACAGGCAAGTTTGTTGAAGAAGACGAAATTGTAACCATTAAAATCGGCAAACACATATTTAATGTAAAAACCGATGAAGAAGGTTACGCAATCTTGAAAATACCTTCCAAAATCACTCCAGGAAAATACACAATTTCCACAACATACAAAGGCCAAACAGTTAAAAACACATTAACAGTAAAACAGGTCTTGAAAACCAAAAAAACCGTCAAAGTCAAAAAGTCAGCCAAAAAACTTGTATTGAAGGCTACCCTCAAAAAAGGAAAAACCGCCCTCAAAGGCAAAGTCATCAAATTCAAGGTCAAAGGCAAAACCTACAAGGCAAAAACCAACAAGAAAGGTATCGCCAAGGTAACCCTCAAAAAATCACTCATCAAAAAACTCAAAGCCGGTAAAAAATACACAATCAAAGTGAGCTATTTGAGTGATGTTGTAAAAGCAACCTTAAAAGTTAGACGTTAGAGATTTAAATCTCTAACCCCTTATTTTTTTATAAAACCTTTAACAAATTATAATAATTAAGAAAACATTATATTTTAATGATTTGTTTTTTAAAACTTCTGTTAAAAGAAAATTAGGAGAGAATATCATGATCAGTGATGAGGAAAAACAGAAAATCAAAGCAGAGATATTGGAGAAAATAAACTCCGTTCTGGAAAAAAACGGCGAATCATTCAGGCTGGATAAGGTAAACATCCTGAAAACAAAAGAGACAGTCAAATTCATGGGAAACTACCGGGTTTATGACAGGAGAAATTATGACTCCGTCTCAAGAGAAATCAACTCCTTTTTAAAGCAATATGGGGATGTTGACATCAAATCCAAAAAAATCAGGGACAGCGGCATGAAATTCACCACCGTGAGCTTCAATTTTGAACTTTGAAAATTCTGTTAAACAAAAAAAAGAAAAAAAGAAACAAGGAAATCTATACGATTTCTTGTGCGGAAATAGGGCGATACCACCATACTTTGAAAGAATCAATTCCATTTTTTATAGATTGATCTTCTTGGACCAATATCAATTATTTCAACCTCTTTAGTTGATTCATTGATGAAATATATGATTCTATAATCGCCCACCCTTATTTTCTTACATTTAGGACATTTTCTACTTCTAAATGAACTTTCTGCTTCTTTATACGGATCAACAGCTAATTGATAATATTTACCATGTATCCTCCTTATCAATTTTTCATCATCAGAATGATTATCCATGAATCTTATTGCTTTTTTATCCTCAAAAAGTTCATAATGCACTTCCGAATTATTTTTTGAGGGCATTTAAATCAACTTTTCTAGTGCCGTTATAGTCCCCATTTTCAAAATGCCTAATTCTTTCATTATAGTAATCTGCTTCTTCATCACTTAATTCATCAAAATACATTCTTTCATACACCTCTATTAATCTAGCTATAATATCATTATATGTTTCGGACTTCAAGCCCAAATGAGCTAGTTTTGTGTGAACCTCTTCAGTTACTCGAATAGTTTTCATAGACATAGCGAATCCTCCAGTATATTAAAGTTAATCAGATACATTAATTATATTTAATATATTATTTATATTTATTGTAAATTAATATATCCTATTGGAGACAACTAACCTGAAACCTATTCCAACAAAAGATATATATTGAAAAATAATGAAATTTTTTGAAGTGCAAAAATGTGAAAAATCACAAATGTGTAAAATCACAACTATATTCAAAAAGCAGAAAAACACAAACACAATAACCACCAAATAAAACACGACAATACCATCACCTAAAAAAAACACACGATGACCCAAGTGATACCACCCTACATCGTAAAACAAAAAAGAGTGAATAAAACTATCCACAAATACTCTAAACTCCAAAAATTAAACTAAAAAGTATTTTATTATTCTAAATATAAATAAAAATTATACAATAACAAAATAACAAATAATTATACTAAAAAAAGAAAAAATAAGCAAGGACATCTATACGATGCCTTGTGCGTTCATAGCGTCAACTACTTTCTTGAATCCTGCAATGTTTGCTCCTGCGACATAGTTTTTGTCCATGCCGTATTCTTCAGCAGCAGCTGCAGCATTTTCAAAGATAGTTTCCATAATGGTTTGAAGTTTGCCGTCAACCTCTTCAAATGTCCAAGATAATCTTTCTGAGTTTTGTGACATTTCAAGTGCGGAAGTTGCTACTCCACCAGCGTTGGAAGCTTTACCAGGTGCGAATAATACTCCGTTTTCCTGCAAGTATTCGGTTGCTTCAATAGTGGTTGGCATGTTTGCTCCTTCAGCAACAGCTAAAACGCCGTTTTCAACTAGGATTTTAGCATCTTCTAATTGCAATTCGTTTTGGGTAGCACATGGTAATGCGATGTCACATTTGATGGACCATACACCTTTGCCTTCGTGGTATTCTGCAGAAGGTCTTGCTTCAGCATAAGCGGTTAATCTTTCACGTCTTACTTCTTTTACTTCTTTTAATAACTCTACGTCGATTCCTTCTGGGTCGTAGATCCATCCGGTGGAATCGGAACAGGTTACTGGGTTACCGCCTAATTGTTGTGCTTTCTGGATAGCGTAGGTAGCTACGTTACCTGCACCTGATACGACAATGGTTTTACCTTTGATGTCAATATCATTTGCTTTTAACATTGCGTTTGTGAAGTATAATAATCCATATCCTGTAGCTTCGGTTCTTGCAAGAGATCCTCCGAAGGATAATCCTTTACCAGTCAATACTCCTTCGTATAATCCTCTGATTCTTTTGTATTGTCCAAATAAGAAACCGATTTCTCGGCCACCTACACCGATATCCCCTGCAGGAACGTCAGTGTCTGCACCGATGTATTTGCATAATTCAGTCATGAAACTTTGACAGAATGCCATGATTTCCCTGTCAGATTTTCCTTTAGGATCAAAGTCGGATCCACCTTTACCTCCGCCGATTGGAAGTCCGGTTAAGGAGTTTTTGAAGATTTGTTCGAAACCTAAGAATTTGATGATTCCGAGGTTTACTGATGGGTGGAAACGTAATCCGCCTTTGTAAGGTCCAATTGCTGAGTTGAACTGTACCCTGTAACCGGTGTTTACTTGTACTTGACCGTTGTCGTCTACCCATGGAACACGGAATTTGAACTGTCTTTCAGGGTTTGTTAACCTTTCAAGAAGTGCATTTTTTTTGTATTCTTCTTCGTTTTCTTCAATTACTACCCTTAATGATTCTAAAACTTCACGAATAGCTTGGTGAAATTCAGGTTCTGAAGGGTTTTGTTCTATTATAGTTTCAATTACTTCATCTACGTATGACAAAATTATTCCTCCGAATAAAATTATAAAAATTATATCATTAAATTTTAACAATATAATTAATTATTTGCACTTCCTCATATTTAAATATTATTCAATTTTTACTAAAAATAAATCAATATCATTCATAAAAATTAAGATAAATATTATACAAATTATAAAAAATATAGAAACATCTATTTTAATTTTTAAATCTTTTCAAAAATTTTTCTACAATCTACAATAAAAATTATCAATACATAAACAAAGTCGGAAAGCATCTTCCACCATAAAATTTCCGAAGATGAAAGAATGAAAATGTTCTAGTAAATCATATATTACATCTGAAAAATCGAACAAAAAAGAAAAATACTCAAAAATTTTAAACAAAAATATATAGAAATTTAAAAAGCATATTACTTTATATATCATAATTTACAAATCAATAATTAAAAATGGGTAAAAATTAATTTTTAATAAACAAAGTGATAAAATATGATAAGCAAAACTCAATATGAAACACTCAAGGAAAATTATCTGAGCAAAAACAGGAGCCTGCATTCACTATATGTTGAAATAAACAAAGAAAAAACAGTTCCAAAACAAATATTTTTCAAATTAATCAACCAGATACGCCAAGAAGAAGGTCTAAGCGAATATTATACAAAAAAAGAAAAAAGAAAAAGTGACATTATAACACATCCGGACAAGTCTCCAAACTGTTATAATTAATAGTCTACGTAATACCTTAAAACTGCTGCAATTCCACCAAATGCCCTGAACAGTTGCATACCTTCTTCAGTTTCAGTGGAAATAAATTCAACATCAGTATTCATCTCTTCAGCCAATTCAACAAATTCATCATCAATGTCTATTGAATCCTGCTCTTTGAGATTGTCACCGCAGTCAGGACACTTCTTATGCATGTTATCCGCTTCAGCCTGTGACTTGACGGTGATTTTTTCCTCGTGACCGCAGCCTGAACAGACGAATGTCTTACGCATGCTTGACAAATCCTCAGACAGAAGCAATACGTCAACTGCACCCATAATCAGGTTTCTTCTAACCTCATCCTCCCCATAGGATGCAAGACCCTTTTCCTTGATCAGCTCCTTGATGAACCTTTGAACAAGTTTCTTTTCATGCATTACGTCAAGGTTTTCCAAATCATCGGCGGATTTTGTGATAACCTCACGGATTCCCTCTTCACCGGTGTAGGAAGTGTCAACAATGGATATGACCTTATCCTTAAGCTCATACTGGAGATAGTCGCCATCGTAGAAATCCTTTTTGGTAAATCCCGGACCTCCAAGAATGATTCCCTTCAAGTCATCCTTAAGCGGAAGGTAAGCCTCATTCATATGGTCTCCGATACGTTTTAAAAACTGGTGAGCGAGATCCTCAATTACACGGTCAAACCTTCTCTGTGACTGACCCCCTGCCTTATGTTTTCCAGGAACTCCACTTGTCAAGTGACCCAGAATGTTTTCCCTTTTACCTTTCAAAGTACCATAAGTGGCTTCGTTTCTGTCAATAACAGCCACACCATAGACATCGTGCTCCTCAATCATATACTCCAAAGGCTCTACGAAAAACTCATTGTTACATTTATACCAGTAAGTCTGAACAGGTTCAGGTGGCTCCAAAATGTATTTCTCCATCTTTTCAGTTCCAGGACCACCTTTAGGAATCATTCCCACAAAAAGGACGATACCGTTTTCAGGAGGCTGTTTGTATAATTTGATACTTTCCAAAATAACCGCAATTGCAGACTGTACGTTTTTCCTTGTTTGTTTACTCTTAATGTTAGCACTCTGACCCATTTCATCTCTCATGTGCTTACCAACATCACTCAACTGTTTGGATGGTGGAATATAAACGGAAACAAGCTCAGTACCTCTACCTCTCTTATTTGCTAATTCTTTTAATGTCTTTTTAAATTCATATAACTCTTTTGATGATACACTAGCCATGTTATCCCTATAATAATTAAATTAATATAATAGATATAATTATATAAATACAAATATAAATAATTAATGAAAAAACAAGGAAAAACTGCATAATTCAATGTGACTTCTATGAAATGGAAAATCGGAAATGTTAAAATAGACAACCAGGTGGTCCTTGCGCCAATGGCAGGAATATGCGATTCGGCATTCAGAAGAATAGCCAAATCAATGGGATGCGGACTGATTGAAACTGAAATGGTGTCAGACAAGGCAATAATGTATGAAAACACAAGAACACAGGAAATGCTTTACATGACGGATGCAGAAAGACCAATATCCCAGCAGATATTCGGAGCCGAAGCCAAATCATTCAAGATAGCTGCAGAATACATTGAAAAGACCATGAAACCAGACATCATCGACATCAACATGGGCTGTCCGGTTCCAAAGGTGGCAGTCAGGTCACAGGCAGGAAGCGCACTTCTCAAAAACCCTCCAAAGATTGGTGAAATCGTGGAGGCAGTTGTTGAAAGTGTCCATGTTCCGGTAACCGCAAAAATCAGAAGCGGATGGGACGAAAGCTGCATAAACGCCCTTGAAGTTGCAGGAATTGTTGAGGATGCAGGAGCATCAGCAATAACAGTCCATCCAAGAACAAGAGAGCAGAGATACGGTGAAAGTGCAGACTGGTCAATAATCAGGGACGTCAAGGAATCCCTTTCAATACCAGTCATCGGAAACGGAGACATCTGGTCATGTTATGATGCCCACAAAATGATTGATGAAACAGGCTGCGATGCAGTGATGATCGGCCGTGGGGTTCTTGGAAACCCATGGCTCATAAGGCAGTGCATTGACTATCTGGATGACGGAACAGAGCCTGAAGAAGTCACTCTGGATGAGAAGATCGAAATGATTAAAAGGCATGCGGAGCTACTTAGCGAAATCAGACCCGAAAAGGTTGCAATGCACAAGATGAGGACACATACGGCATATTATCTGAAGGGCCAGTGGAGAAGCTCCGAGATAAAGCCAAGAATATTTAAGATGAATACAAAAGAAGAATTGTTTGATTTGCTTGAAGAGTATATTGAGCTAGTCAGCTAATTTTTCATCGCAAAACTTGTCAAAGAGTTCCAAATCACCACTGGAAATCGTATCAACCTCAAGCAAGTCCATGCCGGTGATTTCAATCACCTCACGTGCCAGGCCAACGTAAGTGTCGGGATAGTCATTATATCCGAATATGTGCCATATGATATCGCCTTCAAAGACAATTTCCAGATACCAGTCATAACCTTCCAAATCATCGGGGTCACGGGCATTTGACTTCTTGTGATATTCATCAAAAATCCACATGTAGACATGATATCTCTCAAGCAATCCCAGGATAAGATTCCTGTCAATGCCGGTCAATTCCTTTTCAATGTATCCATCGATTTTATCCTCCTGAAAGTTAATGATCAGCCGAGGATTTGGAAGCTCATAAGGATAGGTCTGATAATGGCCAAATTCAATGGCTTTGATATCCAATTTATCTTCCAAATAAACGCCATCCCTTCTGATGTCAAAATAAAGTGGAGTTACGAGCTGCTTTTGATAGTTGAGGTGCAGAACGTCAAAATCAAAAAGCTCCTTTAATATTTCTCCGAATCCAATCCAGTTTGGAGGGAAATTGTTCTTGAAGCTGTATTCCTCGAAATTGTCCGTCGAATATATTATGACGTTGCATGAATAGACAAGCTCTATCTTTTCAAAATAGGTGAACTCTTCTGAGACAAAGCCATCAAACAATTTCAAATCATCAAAATCATGCAGGAATTTATCCTTTTGGGAATCGGTGAAATTATGAATCCTGCTGGTCATGCTCTTCCTCAAATCGACCAGTATGTCAATCCATGATGAGTCACAAAGGGAATGTTCGCTCAAAAACTTATCGCCGCTTCCCCTCTCTGAAATCTTATAATATGCATTGTTGTTAACCATATCAATGGTGAAACACTCATAGTGACGATTAAGCCTTTTAAAATTAAACCTTTGTGTGATTTCGATTTTTTCAATCATTAAAATATCTATCTTAGACAAGCATAATAAACTTAACTAAATTTAAAAACATTTATAAGGTAATTGCTATCAATTATTTAATTAAGTGATAGTATGATTAGAAGATGCCCCCAATGCGGAAGTGCTGCAGACGATATTTATGGTTTTTGTATAAAATGCGGACATGAATTTCCAAAAATAGAAGTGGATTCAGACACATGTCCATCATGCGGATTCCACAATCCTCCGGAAGCCGAATATTGTGTCAAATGCGGTACTCCATTAATCTTTAAGCAACAATTTGAAAAAACAAGCACCACTAACCTTGGTCCTATTGTCATTCAAAAAGAGGTTGTGCAGAGTCCTCCCGAACAAAAGCAAAACAGGACAAGCAGATGGCTGATATTTTTCGGTTATCTTTTCTCAATTTTGGGAGGAATACTCGGATTGATTATTGCAATCTATCTTTCAACAAGAAAGGACCCTGTTGCTCGAAAGCATGGGCATATCCAATTGGCAATATTCGTATTCTACATTGCGCTAATAGCCGTCTTATATGCAACCGGAAACATCCCTGCAGATGCAATATCCCAATACAAACAAATCCTATCTGGGAATTTTACCCGCATTTAAGTGCAGATACATCAGTATGGCACCTGCACCATCTTCATAATATCCCGGAACAACCCTATCTATTTTAAAATTGAATGTTTTGTAAAATTCGACTGCCCCAGTGTTGTTTTCATTGACTTCCAGATAAATAGTGTCAAGATTTAGAAGTGACAACACTGATATGGCCCTTAAAAGAAGTTTTGTTCCGGCTTTAAGGCGACGGTAATTCTTGTCCACTGCAATGGAAATTATATGGCCCTGATTTTCATATTTAATCCAAAAAAGAACATATCCAATGACATATCCATCTTCTTCTGCCACCAAAAAACCGACACCCATTTCATACAGCTGCTGGAACATTTTGATGCCATAAGACTGGTTGAAGGACATGCTTTCTATTTCATAAACTCTTTTTAAATCATTCGGCTTAAATTTTCTTACAAGCATAGCAAATTAAAATTTAAAAATCAATGTATTTAATAGTTTTGATGACAATAATATTAAAGTGAGGATTAAAAAATGTGGGACGATTTTGCCGAGTATATCTTAAGCGAAACTGAAAACAGAAATGTCAAAATTGCCGAAATTGCAGTTGGAAAGTTTGACAGAATTGCAGATTATCTGGCTTCAAAAGACAATATAGATTTGATTAAAACGGACATTGCTCCGAAAGATGAAACAGTCATAAAAGACGACATTACAAACCCCAATATGGAGTTATACAAAGATATTGACATCATCTATTCGATAAGACCCCCAAGCGAACTTCAGCCATACATCGTCAGGCTCGCAGTTGAAATCGGATCCCAGCTCATTATCAAGCCGTTGACAAACGAAGATTTAAATACAGGCAACGCTAAAATGAAATTAAAAAATTTCAAAAGGGCAAGTTTTTACACTTTAA
Source organism: Methanobrevibacter sp. UBA212 (assembly GCF_905233225.1). Taxonomy (NCBI): domain Archaea; kingdom Methanobacteriati; phylum Methanobacteriota; class Methanobacteria; order Methanobacteriales; family Methanobacteriaceae; genus Methanobrevibacter; species Methanobrevibacter sp. UBA212. The sequence continues at coordinate 4,028 of NZ_CAJODJ010000018.1, read as the reverse complement.
GGTGATGTAATGGAAAACGTTCTATCGCAATTTGACTCATCAGCAGAGGGGCTCAGCAAACAGGAAGTCCTTGAAAGGCAAAAGGAGTATGGCCTAAACAAGATTGAAGAGAAAAAGCCGACACCATTAATCAAACTGTTCCTAATCCAATTTGTAGACATTCTGATAGGCCTGCTTATAGTTGCGGCCGTTGCGGCCTATGCGATTGGGGACGTCATTGATGCCTGCGTAATCATGCTTGCAGTTCTTTTGAATGTCATCATGGGTTTCATTCAGGAATACCGCTCCCAAAAGGCAGTTGAAAGCCTAAAGAATCTGATTGTTAAGACTGCAGTGGTCAAAAGGGAAAACAGAATTGAGCAGATAAATTCCGAGGAGCTGACAATCGGAGACATTGTAATACTTGAAGAGGGAGACAAGGTGCCTGCAGACCTCGTACTGATTGAGGCAAATAACCTGACCTGTGACGAATCATCCTTGACCGGAGAATCCGAAGCTGTCAAAAAGGAAATTGAAGATGAAGTCTATATGGACTGCAATATCCTCTCCGGAAATGCAGTGGGCGTTGTCAAAGCCATCGGAATGAAGACCCAAGTCGGCGAGATTGCAGAAGTTGTTCAGGAGGATGACGAGGACACACCATTGAAGGCAAAAGTGGGAAGGCTTGGAAAGACACTTTCACTAATTGCAATTGCCGTGTGTATCGCCATCTTTGTTTTGGAACTCTTTAAAGGAATCCCTCTTGTCGAGACATTCATGACTGCAGTTTCCCTTGCCGTTGCGGCAATTCCTGAAGGGTTGCCTGCCGTTTTGACATTGACACTTGCATTAGGCATGTCCGAGATGGCCAAATCCCAGGCAATCGTCAAAAGATTATTGTCTGTTGAAACATTGGGGTCATGCACAATCATCTGCAGTGACAAGACAGGTACACTGACCGAAAACAAAATGACCGTTGTTGAATCCTATTTTACAAATGAAGACAGAACACTGGAAATTGGAAAACTATGCAACAACGCCAGCATCTCAAACGGAGAAGCCATAGGCGACCAGACTGATGGAGGGATTTTAAAATTCTGCCAAAATCATAAAGGCGACTTAAAAAGAGTTGATGAAATACCTCTTGACAGCAATCGTAAAATGATGACCACTATACATAGCCTAAACGGTGAAAAGAATATTGTTTTTACAAAAGGTGCTCCAGAAATAATTCTAGACAAGTGCAAACACATAGATTATGATGGAAGTATTAAAATTATTGATGCTGAAAGCGAGGAAATTATAATTAAAAAAATTGATGAAATGAGCGGTCATGGCTTGAGAGTAATCGGATTTGCATACAAGGTTGAAGATGATGATGAGCCTGAGGAAAATCTGACTTTCACAGGACTTCTCGGACTTGCCGACCCTCCGAAAAAAGATGCCAAAAAGGCCGTAAGCGATTGCCTGAAAGCCGGAATCAAGGTAAAGATGATTACAGGCGATCATGAAAAGACAGCCTGCTCAATTGCAAAAAACCTGGGAATCCTTACAACAGGAAGGACAATAACCGGAGATGAACTTGAAAAGCTCACCACCGAAGAGTACCTGACAATTGCAGATGACATCCAAGTGTATGCAAGGGTAAAGCCAAAACAGAAAATGAGAATCGTTGAAGCCCTTAAAAGTTCAGGCAACATTGTTGCAATGACAGGTGACGGCGTAAACGATGCGCCAGCACTTAAAAAGGCATCAATCGGAGTTGCAATGGGTGACGGTACAGACGTTGCAAAGGAATCAGCAGACATGATTTTAGAAAACAACGACTTTGCAACAATTGTCAAGGCAGTCAAGGAAGGCCGTAAGATATATGACAACATCAAAAGATTCGTCAAATTCCAGGTTTCAACAAATGTCGGAGCAATACTGACAATTATTGGAACATCCCTGCTGAGCCTGCCACTTCCATTCAATCCGGTTCAGCTGTTATGGCTGAATATTGTAATGGACGGTCCGCCGGCCCAGACATTGGGAATTGAAGGTGCCGAAAAGGACCTGATGCATCGCCCTCCCGAAACAGGCGACATTCTCACAAAAAAGACCCTGATTGAAATATTGATTTCCGGAATCGTAATGGCAATTGGAACAATTGCAGTATTCAGCTATCAGCTGAGCATAAATTCAAACGAAAGCAAAGCGATGACCGTTGCATTCACACTGTTCGTAATGTATCAGCTGTTCAATGCATACAACAGGAAAGCGAATTCAGACAAGCCGAGCACTTACCTTTATGCCGCCATTGTCTTATCATTCCTACTTCAATTGTTAATCATATACCTGCCGCAGCTGCAGATCATATTCAGAACCACAGCAATCTCATTGATTGACTGGGCAGTAATCATAATCGTCGCATTTACAATAGTGATAGCTGAAAGAATAATGAAAAGAGTGATAAAATGAAGATACTGCTACTGGGCGGAACAAAGGACTCAACAAACATCATCGAGCATATCAAAGAAACTCACAATTATCATATCATGACTACCACCACCACAGAATACGGGGCGGAACTGGCCCGAAAAGCTGGAAGCGATGAGGTGATTGCCCGCCCGCTGCCAAAAGATGAAATCATTGAAATAATAAAAAGGGACAAATTTGATGTGCTGATTGATGCAACACACCCATTTGCCAAACATATCACACAGACAAGTGCCGGCATCGCCAATGAACTGAAAATGCCCTATATCCGCTTTGAGAGACCTACCACCAACCTTGAAAACATGGACACATCACATATCCATTATGCAGATTCATTTGACGAAGCGGGAAAATTGATTGAAAGCAAATTCAGTCAAGGAAACGTGCTGCATTTTGCAGGAGCCAATACCATGGAAGACATCCTGAAACATGTTGACGTCGGCAGGTTCTACCCAAGAATACTGAATGTGGAAAGCTCCATTGAAAAATGTGAAAAGCTGGGCGTTGATCCGTCCCACATCATTGCGATGAAAGGTGCCGCCAGTCTTGAGGAAAACCTTGAGCTGATTGAAAAGTATGATGCAGGCGTGATGATTACAAAGGAAAGCGGCGATGTGGGTGGAGTCATTGAAAAAATCCAGGCTGCAAATGAAAAGGATGTTGCAGTTGTGATGATTCAAAGACCAAAAATAGATGAATTAAATAAAAATGATATTGTATCTAATCTTGACGAATTAGATATTAAGCTAAAAACTTTTTTTAAAAATAGATAAATATAAAACGCCGAGACTGGGAACCTCACAGGATTTCAAGTCCTGCGCCTTACCAGACTAGACTATCTCGGCATATGAAAAGGAATATTTAGAAGGATTCTAAATATTTATCCTTTAAGTTCAATTTCAATACTTACATTATCAGGAACGTTTACTTTCATGACTTGTCTCATAGCACGTTCGTCAGCTCCAATACCGATTAAACGTTTATGAATTCTGAGTTCCCATTTTTCCCATGAAGCTTTACCTTCTCCATCTGGAGATTTTCTTGTTGGTACAACTAACTTTTTAGTTGGTAAAGGGATAGGACCAGATAAGTCGACACCAGTTCTTTCAGCAATTTTTTTAAGTTGATCACATACGTATGCTAATTTTTCTGGGTCAGTTCCAGTAAGTTTAATTCTTGCTTGATTCATTTATTCTCCTCCCAAAAAACAAAAAGAAAGAAAGTAAAAAATTACTTTCTAATTATTGTTTACAAACTTATTTTGCTGCGGTAATGTTAAGACATAAACCTGCTGCAACAGTTTGACCCATATCTCTGATAGCAAATCTACCCATTTGTGGGATTTCTTTTGCGTTTTCGAGACACATTGGTTTGGTAGGTTTGATTTTAACAATAGCTGCGTTACCGGTTTTTAAGAAGTCAGGGTTTTCTTCGTCAACAGCACCAGTAGCAGGATTTAATTTTTTGGATAATTCTAAGAAAGTACATGCTACTTGGGAAGTGTGACAGTGGAATACAGGAGTGTATCCAACGGTAATTACACCAGGGTGTTGTAAAACAACAATTTGTGC
>NZ_CAJODJ010000017.1:0-37693 GCF_905233225.1 Methanobrevibacter sp. UBA212 | reverse complement strand
GCAAGTTTCTAAACTTGCTTACTTTTTCTTTTTTATTTTTTTAAACCATTACACACAACTTAATAACATACTATTTTTAACATAATTTTTAATTATAACTTCAATATAATAATATTATAATGGAAATTGAAAACTTAACAAAAGAAATTAGGCAGAGAGCCTTTGAGCGAAAGGAACCTAAAACCCCCGAACAGGTTGGGGCAAGCTGGTACAATGATGATTTAACATATGACGGTGTTGCAAAAACATTATTCATGATTTTACCCACACCAGGATGTGCATGGGCATTGGGAGACAGTGGAGGATGCACAATGTGCAGCTATGTTTCAGACTGCACATTAGAGCCGATCGATACCGACACCATCTTAAGAATATTCCATGACCACCTCTCAAGACATCCTATAGCCGAAGAGGACAAGATTTCAGTTAAGCTGTTTGCATCAGGAAGTTTCCTGAATCCCTATGAGCTTCCAAAAGACGCCCGTGATGAAATCCTGAAAACATTGATTGACCTTGGCAACGTGACTGAAATCATAGTCGAGTCAAGACCCGAATATGTGAAGGAAGAATACCTGGATGAAATATTCGACATAATAGGGGACACATTATTTGAAGTGAGCATAGGTCTTGAAACCTCAAACGATTACACCCGATTGAACAAGATCAATAAGGGTTTTACCCGTGACGATTTCGAAGATGCAGTTAAGCTGATGCAAAATCTGAAAGAGACAAAGGGATACAATCTTAAGTCAAAGGCATATATATTTGTAAAACCCATTTTGGTTTCAGAATCACAGGCAATAGCTGAAGCGATTGAAACCGCACATTACTGTGATTCAATTGGAGTCAACAGATTGTCATTCTGCCCTGCAACAATACACGGCGGAACCGTAATCGAAAGATTCTGGAGAAAAGGAGCATATCAACCGCCATGGATTTGGTCATGCATTGAAATAATAAATACCGTAAGGGATGAAATAGACCTGCCCGCACTTATGGATACTTCAGGCTTCGGTTCCAGACGGGGCCCGTACAACTGCAAAAAATGCAGCAAGGACCTGAAGCATATGATAATAGCCAACAATTTGACACAGACAAAAATCGAGCATGACTGTGAGTGCAAAGGCGAATGGCTGGCCCAGGTCAGGAATTCAGATATGAACTCATCAACCGTTGAGATAAAACACATCCCATTATATTAATATATTTTGAACTATTAATTATTAGTAGGAGGAAAAAATGAAAAGCAAATTTATCAGTATACTGGCTATGATACTAGGATTAATCATTATCATCTTCCCTGTAATGGGAATCATTGGAGTGTCTGATTTAATCGGATTATCCATATTATTAATATCAATTTACCTGCTTGTTGTTGGAGTGGCTATAATTGATTATAATAAATCAGGAGCAATAATTGATTTGATTTTGGGAATAATACTGCTATTTTTAAGTATTTGCCTGATATTCAATGCAGGACTATTCGGATTTTTAGCACAAATCACATTATATCTTGCGGGAATAATGCTGATTGTTGTCGGAGTGGTATCCCTAATCAATAACCGCCAGTCCAGATACGGATTTTATATAGGAATAGCTGGAGTGGTTCTCGGTTTAGTGTACATAGTCGTTGGAACATATGTGGCCAACCCTGTTATTCTAGGCGTATTAATCGGAGCATGGCTAGTGATAAGCGGTATTTTAAGATTAATGGACAGATAAAAGCTGTCCTGAAACTTTCTTTTTTTGGTGTTTACATTGATAGGTATTAGTGCGGATTTCGATCCTGTCCACAAAGGCCATGAACATTTAATCAAAGAGGCCCGCAAACTTGCTGATGAACTGGACAAAAAGGTTATCGTGTATCTCAATAAGGGTTTCAGTGCAAATCATGCTCCGTTCTTTGTTGATTTTGATGCCCGCCGTGAAATGGCACTGGCTGTAGGGGCAGATGATGTCAAGGCATTCGAAGGGCTTCATCACAGACTTGTATTATCATACAGCGTACCTATAAGGCTCAAGCAGATGATTGATGACGGAGTGACAGATTACATAACTTCCGCCAGCATTTCACTTGACGAGATAAAGTCAAAGGCCCAGAAGTTCATCGATGAGGGCAACTTTGTCGGAATGCCCAAAAGTTATACCAACAGGAATGAAATCCGATGGTATGCAATCAACGAATTTTTAGGCTCAAAGCTCAACTACCATGTTGTCGGCGAGTTCAACAAGGACAAATACTCCGGAAGGCTGATCAGGCAATCCATCATCGACAATGACATGACCATTACGGGCGACGTTGAGAAAATGCTTCCGGAAACCACCGTTGAAATCCTCAAGCGTGAAATTGATGCCGGAAGAACCCCCGGCGAGCGCAACTGGAAAGACATCTATAAACGGATGAACACCTATTCCAGGGGAAACCTTGAAAAGATAGCATATCTGAATGGAAATACAATAAATGAAATCATCAAAAGGAGAGTCTACAGGGATCCTGAATCAATCTGGGCGGCATTCAGGAGATCAGATTACGGACCGGTAATGACCAGATTGGCAATCAGCGCCATTGAAATGGAAGTTACAAAAAAGGAAGTCATGGATTTAATGAAAAGCTATGAATCAGAAGGCGTAATTCCCGACAACCAGAAGGTGCAGAGAGTCATTGACCGTGCATGGTATGTGGCATGCGAGGGCGAGAAGGGAATCAGCGCACGTGATGCAAACAACAGATTCAGAAGCGAAAACATTGCCGTTGAAAATCCGCCGCTGACCCTTGAAGCCGGACTGAATCTGACCAAGTTTGAAACAAAAATCACAAAAGAGGGCATAAACACCGATTTGTATGTCGACAAGAACGGCAGGATTTCCGTTCAGTTCAAAAGCGAAGGCAAGAAAATAAAAACCAATCTGAGATTGCCTGCTGTGGAAGTCACCTATCTGAGATACATTATGGATTCCCATTTCATTCCTGTCAGCGGACATATAAAAAAAGCCAAAAATGGATTTAAGGTTAAGGTTGATATCGGCTGAGCTTTTCTGAAGCTGCTTTAACCATGATTAACTCGTTTTCATCAAAATAATCTATTATCTCTTCCAACTCTTCCGATTTTCTTTTGGAAGCGCTTATTGTATTTCTTATTCTGGACAGTGCCTTTTGCCTAAAGTCGTCACCTTCGGTCAGGGAAAGCATGTCAAAGAATTCATCTTCCAGACCGTTGCTTTTTGCGATTTCGGCCGATTCTATCAGAAGTGCTGACAATGCTTTTGTATAGCTGCTTCGAAGCAGTTTCAGTTTGCTTGCGTCTCCTGCCTTATCGCTGATAATCTTTGTTTGAATAAAATCATTCAAAAATTCCAAACTTGAAGCCTTTTCGCCTGAAAGATACAGAACTGGACTGTCGGAATCGATCTTTCCGATGATTGCTCCATCAACCAGATTTTCAATCGATCTACTGATTTCAAATGTTGTATCGGGAGATATGTTGTTTAAATCCAGATATATTCCCTTCGCATATTTGCCGTATTGCCTTGCAACACCCAATGCATTTTTTGGTGAGGTCGCAGAAATCAGGATATCCGATTTGATGGCCACCTCTTTGAAAGTGTCTAAAGCTTCAACATTTGACTTTTCAATACGGTCAATCGTTTCAAAAGACCTGTTTTCGGCTGAGGTGACAAAATCAATATCGTCTGAGCCTATTATACTAACCAGATTTTGTGAAACTTTTCCAAATCCTATAAAGCCGATTATCATGATTGCCCCACTCATTTTTTAAACAGAAGCATGTCATGCAGATTAACGCCGATGTCTCTGGAAATGGTGTTGCATTTTGCGCACAATAAAAAATAGATGTCCTTGTCTGAAAGGTCGATTTCTGTCAATCCCTCATAATTGCCCATTCCCTTTGATATCACGAAATCATGACTGTCGAATATTTCCCTGAATTCGTCTGAAATTTCGCTGTCCACATATCCTACAGTTCCACAGCCTATCTCAACGATCCTTCCATATTCATCCAATCCAGCATCCAAAGCCTCCTGCATGCAGGCATCATTCAATATGGGCTCTGACTTGACCGCTATTGTAATGTCCAATCCGTACTCCCTGATTTTAGCCAAAAGCAGCTTATCGAATACAATTTCCCCTGTGTTGTCCACAAGATACAGCACCCTGTCATGCTTTTTAAGAGAGTCTTCAAATTCTTCAATGTCCTTTACGGCCAAATCCTTTTTAAGGGCCGTTTTGATTACGCTTTCAATGTCATCATCCAAAGTGAATGCACCGAAATCCAGAATATTTCCTATAATTGCAATTTTGACATGATTTTCAAGACTGTCGTCATCATCAAGTATCCTTTTGACATCCGGCAAATACTTCAATGCAATTTCATTACCCTCGATTTTTTCCCTGCGATAGGGGTCTCTGCATCCTGTCTTTTCCTTAATCATCTTATGCATTGCCGAACCGGTACCGTTTGAATTGGTATCCAATTTGAAGTTGTCGCTTAAGAACTTGAAGATATCTTCCATTATCTCCATCTTGAGCATCTCATCATCTGTTGATAAGTCCATTGCTTCGCGGGCCTGCCTTAAAAAGCATGGGCCGCATTCATAACTGATTTTCACTTAACCACCATATATTATCTGAACAATTTGGATTTCGTCATCTTCCCGGATTTGCGTATCCTCAATTACCAGTTCGCCGTTCTGTTTTGATACGACTGTTTGAGCGGACAATTCCAGCTCGTCCAACAAATCCTTGATAGTGTAATCTTCATGAGGTATTTCCCGTTTTTCATTTAAATCCTTATATTTTAATGTGAATTCCATAATTTCATACTCCCAACTCTTCTAAAAATGAACATGCCTTGCACAGTTCGTTTGCAGATGGCTCTCCACATCTTTTGCATCTCCCATGAGCGTATTCCTTTTGCATTTCCTTTTTCAGAACACCTTTGATTTTATCATACCCTCTTAATGTGGAGTATTTTATTGTCGGATGCTTTTCGGCCAGCTGATTGATCACTTCAGAGACCTCTCCCCTGAAAGACTGCATCGCATATGGGCAGCTGTCAAAGTGAACCTCAAGCTCCTTTGCAACTACATACAATCCGATTTCACGTTCGGGAATTTCCCTCAACGGCTTGATTTTCACTGTAAACTCTTCAGCATGGGATTCGGTTTTTGCCCCAAGCTTTGTCAGGTTATCGGTGTTTCCTTCAAGATAGTTCATCATGATGCCCTGAACCTCATCATCAAGATTGTGTCCTGTCGCTATTTTTGTGGCACCCATTTCACGTGCCGCCTTATTGATTATTGTCCTTCGAAACACTCCGCAGTATGTGCATGAGCCCTTATGATTTGGCCTCTGCATGATCTCATCCAGGGTTATGCCGTAATCTTCCTTGAGGGACACTACCTTGTGCTCTATTCCAAATCTTTCGGCATGCCTTTTTGCAATGTCGACGCCTTCCTGGCGGTAATTGGCTATTCCCTCATCAACAGTGACTGCGCAAATGTCTATAACATTCATTTCACGAAATGAATTCAATATCTCCAAAGTTGTAACGCTGTCCTTTCCTCCGGAAAGTGCCACTAAAACCTTGTCCCCCTTATCCAGCAGCTTTTCCTTTTTGACCGTTTTTATAACTTTCTTTTCAATTGACTCTATAAAGCAATCCTTGCACAATAATTGGCCTGATTGCTCTCTTTTATAAATAACCTTAGGGTTGCCACATTTACTACATTGCATATTACTACCTACATCTGTTCTACAAAGCGTGCCAGCTGATTTAATGTGTTGACTTCAAATACATGCGCTCCCGCATCCCTATAAAGTGAAACGCAACTGTCAACTATATCCCATTTATTCTTGTCTTCGGGGTTGAGGATGACAACCTTCTTGGCATCCCTCACCATTTCCTCAACCAGCTCTACACTTGCCGGAATCTTATTAACTTTCGGGCCGGCCCAATCCCTGCAGTCTGATAAAATAATTACATAAGATTTATTGTTGATGTTCGCCTTTTCCTGGAACTGCTTGAAAGCTGAATACATGTCTGATGTCCCATGCACCATCATGTTCTTGACGCGCATGTCCTTTACCTTAATGAAGGAATCAATCAGATATTCCTCCTTCAGGGCCTTGGTTGTCTCGATTACCTTGTTGTCGAATTCAAAGGTTCTGGACCTTTTAAAGGCGGTCTGCGCTGAAAACATCAACATGAAAAACCAGCTGCTGATCCATTCACATGACCCGCTTATATCGTTCAAGAATAAATGCTCGTTCTTGTGGGGCCTTGGCTTTGCCTTTACAAGCTCAAGCGGCACACCGCCATATTTCAGATTGGCTCTCATAGTTCTTCTCATGTCAATCTTATGGGAGTTGGCCTGAATCTTTCTCCTTGAGCGCTTGTTGGCTATTCTTTTTCCCAGCCTTTGACAGATTTCAAGCATTCTCGGATCGAACCGGTTCAATTTGGTCAGGTCCTTGTTCATAAGCTCCCCATCACGCTCAAGCTTCTTTGCTTCCTCAAGCAGGGGCTGGCCTGAAAGCATCTTCAGCTTTTCATTATCGACTTTTTCCTTTCGAATCCTCTTGCCGATTGTATCCTGCTTTTTAATGATATACTTATTTGATTTGGGACCTGTCCCTCTATATGCCTTGCTCTTGTTCAGGTCTTTCTTGATTTCCTTTTCAGGGTCAGGCAATGCGAAGACTTCTTCAAAAACCTTTAAAAATTTAGGAATGTCATATCTGTCCTTGACATAAATTGCAAGCAAGGCTGTCTTAAGCAGGTTTCTGTCAGATTCGCCCAGTTCGCCGTAAATCTGCATGGCCGCCTGTGTGCTTCTGATACTTACCGGAAGACCTTCCTTTCTTAAGTCAGCAGAGAGAGTTGCAATCTTTTTTATCATTTTATCTCTTGTCGAAAATATCCTTTTTGACACGTTTCTTATCGCTTTCGGTCTTGATGGCTACACCGATACTGTCTTCCAAAGACTTGTCAATGTCCTTGGTTCCAAGATTGGTGACTGACCTGACCCAATCAACGGTACCCCTTACGGATGGTTTTTTCATCAGATTGAGATTCCTTATTTGATGAACCAGCTTGACCACATACGATACGGTTTCATCCTCCACACCAGGCAATTTGGATTTGACGATTTCGATTTCCCTTTCCACAGTAGGGTATGGAATGTATAAGAACAGGCATCTGTCCTTTGTCTCGTCAAGAAGTGACCTTTGTGAGTTTGATGTCAGGATAACGATCAAATCATTTTTTAACTGAAATGTTCCAAGGTCGTTGATTGTGATTTCCTGCTCCCCCAATGCCTGAAGCAAAAAGCTTTCCACTTCCTCATCGGCCTTGTCGATCTCATCAATGAGAAGGACTGAATCCTTATCGTTCAGGAATGCATTGAGCAGGGACCTTCTTATAAAAAACTCGTCATCAAAGATTTCATCCACATTGTTGGAGTCGTTTCTTGCAGCTTCCAGGTGAAGCAACTGCTTTTGATAGTTCCATTCGCCGACAATCTGTTCGAAGGTGATGCCCTCATAACATTGAATCCTGAAAAAGTCCCTGTCAAATGCCTTTGCAATTACCTTGGCAAGCTCTGTTTTTCCAACACCTGGAGGCCCTTCAATAAGCATTGGTTTTCCAAGCAAGAATGACAGATAAAGGGTTGTTGATATTTCAGTATTTGAAACATAGCTTTCTTCCAAAAGCATCTTGTCAATGTCTTTAATATTAATATTTTCAACCTGCAACTTTTAACCTTCCTAAAATTTTGTTACTAAAATAATTATAACGATAAATTTATTTATAGTTTATTATATTATATTAAAGTGATTAGATTTAATGGAGGTAAAATATGAAATCTGGTAATGCAATAATCATTGCATTGATAGTGATTATTCTGATAGCTATTGGAGCATTCCTGTTTATAGGAGGACATGCAAATCATCAAAATCAAACAGTACCCAGTTCTAACTTAAACACTTCATCCAGCAACGCAGACATGTCTGTCGACAGTTCATCATCACAAGGACCATCAAGTTCCGGCTCCGGCTCCGGTTCCAGTTCCAGCTCCGAACCGGCTACAGTAAGTACTGACTCATCAAGCAGTTCAAGCGAGGACCCTACAAGTTCAGACACCAGTGCAGATACTAGTTCAGAGGCCACTAGCCAGTCTAGTTCAAGCCCTCAGGCCGGACAATCTGAAGGAACATATGATCCGACAGACTTTGACTAAAACTATTTTTTAAATTCGTCAGGATTTTTGAATAATTCAAAATCCTGAACATAATCTTTTCCTGTAATCATCGCTATTTCCGCCTTTTGAAGTTCCGAACCCAAATAGGCAGCATGCTCCATTCTTGTTACAAGATTTTTGGTAATTATCTCTTCATATATTTCTTTTGCCGAATGGCCGACAATGACCAAGTCGGGCTTGTTTTTCTTAAAATGAGTTGCTGTGATTTTGCTTGTCTCAACAGTCGTTCCATAATCGACGTTTATTTTAAAGCTTCCTGCCTTATCCCGCACAAATTTCATTGGCTCGGATTGTCTTGTCTCTTCAATTCCTTCGCGTTCATTAAGGATTATGTCATTTCTTTTATGCTTATCCTTAAAGGCGACCAGGTTAATTCCCAGATCCTTTGGAATTGATTTCCTGTGCTTTGCAAGAAACATCATTTTTGATGCGGTTGAAAGCTCATATACACTTCCCCTTGTCTTTCCGCTTTCTTCAGGAGTGAACAGTATGCTAACGCCCAATTCCATACCTATTCCCGCCAAAAGCACATTGACTCCACCAGAATCGGCATCCATAAGTTCGGTCACGTTACCGACACCGAAAAACATCGGAGCAGGATTGGTTTTGTGAAACTCATGACATGCAATGATTGACTCCACAATGCTTGCGCTGTTTACAGGGTCCAAAATCAAATCGGCAACATAGCGCAGGCCTTCAGTGTCCTTAATCAACTGATGCATTGCCTCAACCCTTTCGGATGGGGATTTCGGAGATTTCCCCTGTGAAAAATTGGTCGGCAACAGCACTGCGGGAATGTCCTTTTCCTTTAATATTTCCTGAATTTCAGAGTTGTTTCCCAAATCAAGGCTCAAGACAAAATCGATGCCGTTTTCGGCAGCCACCCCTATCTCATCGGGATTCAATGTATCGATGCTTAATGGCCTGTCGCCGACAATCGGCCTTAAGGTTTCAATCAGTTCGGGAATCTTATCTGAAAAATCTTCACCGGCAGCCATACCTATATCAATCATGTCCGCACCGGAATCAACAAAATATTGGCACTTATTAATCAATGCCTCCTTTGATAAAAACGGCGCATTTGCTATTTCGGACAATACCCTCATCGGGAAGTCCTCGCCGACAGGAAGATTCTTGATTAGAATGTTGTTTGGCTTTTTGAGAAGTTCTTTGATGTTTTCCTCATCGTTTTCAAATTCTTCGATGAATTTGAATGCTTCCTTTCGCTTTTCTTCTTCAATCAACTTATCCGCAGGCTTGTCTTCAGACAAATCAATGCTTCCAATCAGATTCAACACCATTGCAAGGTCGGCACCATCGGTAGAACCCTTGAATGTAGGTATTCCAAGCTCCTTGGTTATTTCCTTTGTTCCTTTCTTTATCAATCCCGGAACCAGAATCATGTCGATTTCATCCAATTGGTCCGCAAAGCAAGTTTTTACCTCTTTAATAATCTGTCTTGGAGTCAGAAATGCAGCAACCTGAGTATTGTCTGCAATATGCACAATTATATCTTCCTTTGAAGTGGAGACCACTTCCCTTATCAATGGATATGCCAACTCACCGGTAATTATTAAAACTTTCATAACTTCCCAACCAAATTTTTTATATTAATATTATATTTTTAAATATATTAAATTTAATATTTTTTAAAAAAAGTATTATTTTTCAAAAAAGATATAGAAACTGTAAAATGAAAAAAGAAAAATTATAAAAAGAATTTCAAAAAAATAAAGAAAAAATAAAAGATTTAAACAACAAAATTAAAACAAAATTATTCAAAAATAAAATTTTAACATAAAATTTATATATTTTGTAATTTATAATGATTATACATGATAAATATATGGAGGAGAATTAATGATTGAAATTCGTTTTCATGGCAGAGGCGGGCAAGGTTCTGTAACAGCTGCTGAGATTCTGGCAAAAGCTGCATTCAAAGACGGCAAATCTGTTCAGGCTTTCCCATTTTTCGGAGTTGAACGTAGAGGAGCTCCAGTTATGGCTTTCACAAGAATTGATGACGAGCCAATTAAAATGAGATATCAAGTCTACAACCCAGACTACGTATTGGTTTTAGATGAAGGATTGTTAAATGTGGTGGATGTATTTTCAGGAATTAAGGACAATACTGAAGTAATTATCAACACTAAAACCTTTGAAGGCAGTGGAGATCATGAAGTCCACAAAATCGATGCAACAGGCATTGCGCTTGACATGTTAGGACGCAACATCGTGAACACAATTATCTTAGGATATTTTGCTAAAAAGACCGGCGTCGTAAGTATCGATTCCCTTCTTGAAGTTATTAAGGAAACCTTCCCTGGAAAAATTGGAGAATTGAACGCAGAAGCTACCAAAAAAGCTTACGATATGGGATAAAGGTGAGATTATGGTAAATATAGGATGTGTAATTAAAACACCGGGAAATACTAAAAACAATAAAACTGGAAGCTGGAGAACTTTCAAACCGATATTGGATAAAGAGTCATGCATTGATTGTGACAATTGCATATTATTCTGTCCAGATTCCTGTATAAACAAACAACATGATATTGATTACGATTACTGTAAAGGATGTGGAATTTGCGCATACGAATGTCCTTCAGATTCAATCGAAATGATACAAGAAGAGAGTGATTAGATGGTAAAAGAAGTAATGACCTCAAATAAAGCAGTTGCAGAAGCTGTAAGATTAGCTAAACCACAAGTTATTCCTGTTTATCCGATTACTCCACAAACTACAATTTCAGAATACTTAGCTCAATATGTTGCTGATGAAAAGATTGACGCTAAATATGTTAAAGTAGAATCAGAACACAGTGCTATAAGTGCTGCTGTCGGAGCAAGCGGTACCGGAGTAAGAGTATTTACAGCAACTTCTTCACAAGGATTAATGTTAATGCATGAAATTTTATATGCAGCAGCAGGTATGAGAACACCTTTCGTATTGGCTGATGCAAACAGAGCTATTTCAGCTCCATTAAACATTTGGAACGACCAACAAGATTCCATTGCACAAAAAGATGCAGGTTGGTTACAAATTTACGTTGAAGATGCACAGGAAGCATTGGATACAACCTTAATGGCATATAAAGTTTCAGAAAATCCAGATATCCTGCTACCTTCAATGGTATGTCTGGACGGATTTATTTTAACTCACACAGTAGAACCTGTTGAAATTCCAGATCAAGAAATTGTAGATGAGTTCTTACCTCCATATGTTCCAGAACATGCATATCTTGATCCAAAAGACCCAATGTCTATCGGTAACTTTGCTGATCCGGAATACTATATGGAAGCAAGACACGACATGGACGTTGCAATGAACAATGCCCTTGACGTGATTCAAAAAACCTGCGATGAATTTGCAGAAAAATTCGGAAGAAAATATGGTCTTGTTGAAGGATATAAAACAGATGATGCTGAAATCATATATGTCGCTATGGGATCACTTTGCAGTAGCATAAGGGTTATAGTGGATGAGCTAAGAGCCAAAGGCGAAAAAGTCGGTTTGCTCAAAATCAGATCATACAGGCCGTTCCCAGTTGATGCTATCAATGAAGTTGTGAAAGACTGTTCTAAGATAGCTGTAGTTGACAAAAACTTCGCAATCGGAATGGGCGGAGCATTATACGGCGACATGAAACTTAAAATCGACAAAGAAATCTATGGATTCATTACCGGTTTAGGTGGAAGGGACATTACCCCTGAAGCATTAAATGAAATTTATGAAATAACCAAAAATGGTCCTGAAAATGATGTCACATGGATTGGACTTAAGGAGGAATAAAAATGGTGGACATTCCTGATAAAAATTTATTAGCACCAGGACACAGAGGATGTGCTGGTTGTGGAGCATCTATTGCTGTCAAATTAGCTTTAAATGCATTAGGTGAAAATACTGTAGCCATTTCCGCTACAGGATGTCTTGAAGTTATGACTACACCATACCCAGAAACTGCATGGGAAATTCCATTCATTCACGTTGCATTTGAAAACTCAGGTGCAGTTGCATCAGGTGTTGAAAGTGCACTTAGAATTCAAGGAAAAGATGATGTTAATGTAGTTGCTTTCGGTGGTGACGGAGGAACAGTAGATATCGGTCTGCAATCCCTATCCGGAGCTATGGAAAGAGGTCATAACATGACTTACATCTGTTACGATAACGAAGCTTATATGAACACAGGTATCCAAAGAAGTGGAGCAACCCCATTCGGTGCAAGCACTACAACTTCACCAAGCGGTGTTGCAAGTTTCGGGGAAGACAAACCTAAGAAAAACATGCCTATGATTATGGCAGCCCACGGAATACCTTATGTCGCAACAGCTTCAATTGCATATCCTGAAGACTATGTCAACAAGGTCAAAAAGGCTGCAGAAACCAAAGGTCCTGCATATATCCACTTGCATCAACCATGTACTACAGGTTGGGGATTCCCTTCTGAAAGGACAATCGAGATGGGCAGATTGGCTGTAGAGACCGGATCATGGATTTTATATGAAATCGTGGACGGCAAATTCGAAATCACATACAGGCCTGAAGAAAGAAAACCTGTAAAAGAATACTTAGCTCCACAAAAAAGATTCAGACACCTGGATGACGAGCTCATTGAAAAAATCCAAAAATATGTTGATGCAGAGTGTAAAGAACTAGGCTTATAAGGTGATACGATGGAAAGTATTGTTGTAAACAGCAATTTATGTGATGGATGCCTCAACTGTTCAAATATGTGCGCATCAATCCATAATGCTAGCAGAATAAAAATAATAGAACATGATTCTTCCTTTTATTCCATTGTATGTCAACATTGTGAAAGTGCACCATGTATAAAAATCTGTCCGACAGATGCTATAAGCGATGAAGGAGTAGATGCTGAGAAATGTATCGGTTGCGGATTATGCGTAATGATTTGTCCATTCGGTGCAATGACTTTCCAATCAAAAGTTGCTGAAAAATGTGACCTCTGTGCTGACAGAGAAGAAGGACCTGCATGTATCAAAGCATGTACCAAAAGAGCAATTACTATTGCTGATCCCGAAAAGGTCAGAGCCAAAAACCAGGAGAAATACCTGGCCAAAATGGCAGGACTATATGAGCCGGACAGTAGTGGAAAAGGTAGCTTTGTCCATGTGATTACAAGTCAAGCAAGAGCAAGACTTGTCTTAGACGAATAGAAAATTATGTTTAAAACAGGAAATTGTACGACATGTACAACCTGCGGAAGTTGTCAACAAACACCAAATGTTGACACTCCAACCTTATTTTGTATGAATTGCCAACCGCCATCCCGGGCCCCATGTATTTTGGCATGCAAGGAAAATGCCATTGAAATTTTAGGTGGTGCCGTAACCATAAATAAAGATAATTGTACATTATGCAAAGATTGCATTGAAGTTTGTCCACTTGATATCATCAAAATTTAAATATTATTCCCAATAGATTATAATATAATTATCATATTATGAAATGACTATTGGGAGTTATTGCGATGAGAATCGAAAAGGAACATATGGATTTGGAAAACATTGATGAAATTCGAATTTACAATGCTCCAAAAAAAGACTTCTACATTCCAACACCACAGGAATTTGATATCGATGAAATTCCAATGAGAGACCTCATCGACAATATACCCGTAGAGATTCACACATTCATCCCCTATGAAAACGGGAAGGATTTCATTATCGAAAGTTTGGGAAGCTTCACCCTCAACAAATACAATTGCACACAGGAAGATGCAAAAGGAAGATTGCTGAGCAAGCTCTCGCCACTGTTTTTTGATATTCTGCATGATTACCTTCTGGACGTTTATGAAAACCACACCATCAAAAGGATAAGATTCGTTTACTACAAAAAAAATAAGCTTACAAAACTGAGCAATGCAAAAATCGTTTTTGACATGGATAGAATTTTCATAATCACCAACAACGTTGACACTGGAGTGAGCAAATGGGAACATATAGATGATGAAACATTTGACGAAGACAAGAGCAGCATGATGGAGAATTTTTCCCAAACCGGCAGCTATTACAACATCAATGGAAAATATACCTGGTCCCAGGGAATATACAACATCATCAACCGACCCAAAGAGGAATCCGACGACTTCTACAACATCGTCTTTGACTTGGTGATACTCGATGACCAGCATATCGTCGATAAAATATTCGACACCACCAACAAGGAAACCGCCCAGTGCAATGAAATCATCCGAATAATGACCCATGACGAATCCATAAAAATTATTGAAGTCAGCATTTATTCTTATTTTGATGAAAGCGGAATCATCATTCGCCAGGGACTGATCAATGACATTACACAGCACCATCATTATGAACCAAGCAAACCCGTTGATTTCCTGCTGGACGGCTTTAAGAACAGCAAGAAATTGGCCTTGCTGATTGAACCCCTAAACAAAAAACAATACAAGTTCTCAAAAGGTTTCTATTATCTGATTGAAAAGGATTATGAAGAATATGACCATTCCAGAGAAATATTGGACAATATTGTTGAGAAGGATGCCGTTGAGCGAATCCGAAAGTTATGTGACGGTGAAATAAACAAGATTGATGAAACAGTAACCTTAAAAGTTGACGGAAACCCCTATAATCAAAAGGTTGTTGACTTGTATATCGAAAGCTTCAGATACAACAATGAGATACACAGCCTCGGCTTTTTAACTGACATAACCGAAGAGATGGAAAAGCAACATCAATTGATTGAATCCAATGAACAGCGACTGATTCTGATTAAAGAAATCCACCATAGGGTAAAGAATAATCTGCAGATTCTCAACAGCTTTTTAAATCTTGAAAAAAGAGCATACAGAAATGATCCAAATTTAATCATCGAGCATATGCAGACACGTCTGACATCACTTGCGCTGCTACATGAAAAGACCTATAAGTCCAGGGATTTCAAAAATATCAATCTGGAGGAATATCTCCTTGACCAGGACAGACAGACAAAAGGGCTGATTGAACTGCCTGTAGAAGTCGAGTTTGAAACCCATGTCGATGAAGATTTGAACCTGACAATTGAGGTCATAACACCACTGCTTCTAATCATTGACGAGCTAACCATGAATGCCATAAAGCATGCTTTTCCGGACAAATCCGCACCAAATAAAAAGATAATCAAGAAGATTGCAAAATTGGACGACGACACCGCAATGCTGATAATCAGGGACAACGGCGTTGGAATTAAAAACCCAAAGAAAATTACAAAAAACCTTGGATGCGAAATAGTCAAAAGCCTGACAAAACAGTTAGGCGGAAACATAAGTTTGATTGAAACTGAAAACGGAACCGCATACAGATTAATTTTCCCCACCAAAATGGAACATACCATAAACTAAACAAACTTAAATATTTCAAAAGTCAAAAATAAAATTATATTAATTTTATAAAGGTTATTAATTTGATTACTAAAGATGCTATTAAGGAAACTGTCTATGAACTTTACAAGCAAGCGGTTATCGTTCTCGGTGATGATGTAAAAAAATCACTTGAAGATGCTCTTAAAATAGAAGAACATGAACTTGCAAGGTTAAATATTGAAGCAATCTTAAAAAATATTGAACTTGCAGAAGAGAAAGGAATTCCGATGTGCCAGGATACAGGTTTGCCGGTTATTTTTGTGAAGTTGGGTAACGTTGAAGTTGAAAACCTGCGCGAAGGAATCGAAGAGGGAATCAAAAAGGCCACAACAGACATTCCAATCAGGCCGAACATTGTAGACCCCCTCACACGCGAAAACACCAACATCAATGTCGGAGACTACATTCCCCCAATCGACATTGAACTGATTGATGAAGATTACATTGAAATAACAATTTTACCTAAGGGATTCGGCTCAGAAAACAACAATGCAATGAAGATGGCCCTTCCTGCCGAAGGAATTGAAGGGGTTAAGGAATTCGTTGTCGAATCAGTTCTCAAGGCAAAAGGAAAACCATGTCCTCCAACAGTTGTGGGCGTTGGAATCGGAGGAACTTCCGACTTATGTTTAAAATTAGGTAAAAAGGCATTGCTTGGAAAAATTGGCGAAAGAAATCCTGACCCTCAGATAGCCAAACTTGAAGAGGAAATCATAGAGGAAATCAATGCGTCAGGAATCGGTCCGATGGGTCTTGGCGGAAAAACAACAACATTAGATGTAAAAATCCTAAAAGCACATACCCACACTGCAGGCCTTCCGGTAGGCGTTTGCATCCAGTGCTGGGCAGACAGACATGCCACAACAAGGATATATGACGAATAGATTATCAAAAAAAAATTATCTGAAAGTTCTTGGAGTTGTAGGTCTTGGAATATTATCATGAAACTCGACTGCAACATCCATCATTTCTACAGAAATGTCTCCAATTCTTTTGAATGCTTTAATGAGTCTGAACAGATAAATGAAATAGTTTGAACGTTCTTTTTCATCAAAGGTGCTTTCAGCCATCTGGGTTGCAATCAGATTGATGGCCTTGGATTGCATGATATGAATTGTCTCTTCCTGCTCCATCAAATCGTCCTTCAATTCGGTTTTGCCTTCAATGAAAGCCTTCATGGACAGACGAATCATAGACTGTGCAGTCTTATACATCTTTTTAAGTTTCTTCAAGACGTTGGCATCTACCTCATAGACATCATTGATGACGAATTTTGCAATATGGCCGCAATAATCACCTATGCGCTCCAAATCATATGCAATCTCATTGTAAAGGATTGACTTTGAAATTTCGGAGTGCTTGTTGAGACTTACAATTGTCTCTACAGATGTCCTTATTTTTTCAACCATATTGTTTGTGGCATAATCCATTTCCAGGGCCTTATTAGCCTTGTCCTCATCATATTCCAGAACGGCATCAAAGGACATTTCAAGCTGGGAGTGGACATGCCGTGACATGTTATGCAGCATGTCATTTATCAGGGCATTGCCAGTATTGTTTTTAGTGGTTGAATAATCTGCAACAGATTCAACAACTTCCTCATAACTCTTCAAATCAATCATATACGCTCTTTTGACAGTGCCGTCTTTAACAAGGGGCTGAAGGAGCTGAGTGACATATCTTCGGGAAATGCCCAATCTTTCGGCTATTTCATCCTGAGTGGACGGGTTTTCATATAAGATCAAATCCAAAATATCCTTCAGTGTTTTGTCCTTTTTGCCCATATTATCCCCTATTTCTTATAATCATCAAGAATGTCATTAGATTCAAATTGAATATTGTTTGATGATCTGTTTATGCCCGCATCAGGTTTTTCATCAGCACGAGTAGTTTTAAACTGAACATCAGAGTCTGATTTTGGCTTATTTGCTCTGCGATATCTTTTTGTGCGAATCTCTTTCATTTTCTTATCATAATCAAAGGCATCATGTTTTCTTGAATTGTGAACCTTTCTAACATTGTGAGCAAATTCCTCATTTTCCTTATGCTTAGTCAATCTTGACTCCTTTTCAGAATCTTTTGCAGACATTAAAATTCTGATTATCACGAATACAATCAATATGAATGCAAGGACCGCTATTGGAAAATCAAAGGCAACGAACAAATCGTCATAAATTGCTGTAATCGCATTTCCCATATCCACAAAACCACGGGCCAAAAATATTAACCCTACAAAAGCGATAATAACTCCATGAGCCTTTTTGATAATGTCCGGCTTTAGCACAAGAGGATATACGCTTATAATCAACATCGCAAAACCTAAAATCCTATACAAATTGTTATTAGCCAAACTTTGCAGGGACAGGTAAGCGTTGAGGAATGTGGAAGGTAAAATTCCAGATTCAGACAACATGGCGAAAATTAACAATAACTGAATTAGAGCAATGACCGCAAGCGGAAATATATATGCAATTTCCCATTCGAAATCGGCATTGAATGATGCGGTTGAAACAGGATCTTCCAAAGCTTCCGAAAGCATGTTATAAAGTACAGATGAAATAACTGAACCTATAACTGTACCTGTAACTCCTAAAACAGAAGTCAGAACAGCAACGAATGCTGAAATAAATCCTACAAGTATGATTTTTTTATAATTCATAATTTTCACCTTTTAAAAAATTTATTAAAAATTAAATTATTCATAAATACTATCTATTTTAAAGTAATTATAGTTTAAGTACTTTATGGAAACTATTTTTGACATGAGATTTCATGAAATAAAAAACTCAAGAAAAATGTTAAAATCCTTAAAAAATAGCCTGAAAGCCTTAGGGGGGATTCGAACCCCCGACTTCTACCTTACCAAGGTAGCGCTCTACCACCTGAGCCACTAAGGCATAATCGAAGATAATGAAAAATTATAAAATAGTGGATGGGAAGGGATTCGAACCCTCGGAGGCCTATGCCAAAGGATCTTAAGTCCTTCCCCTTTGGCCGCTTGGGTACCCATCCATACAAATAGACAGTTATAATGTTTGATTACATCATATATAAATGTTATGGTTTTTTTGAAATTTTCAACAATTTCATACCAAACCATTATTAAAAGAATACAACCACAAAGACACTGAAGTCAGGATTAGAATCACTATCAGCCAGATTACGATGAATAATTTCTTTGGATCGGATTCGCCTTTTGTATAGTATTTTTCACCAGGCATATCGCTTGACACCTGACGGTTATTCTTATATTTCTCGTCATTTCTCAGATAGTTGTAAAATACCCTGGTAATGAAATAGAATATAACAAACATTACCAATCCTACAACTGGAAGTAATCCTCCCTTTAAAAAGATAACAGACAGTGTGGAAAAGAATAATGCTAAAAACAGAAAGAACAAGCCAGACAATACTATTGAAATTCCCTTGTTGAAAATCATCACATACACCAGTTAACTATATGAAGTTCATCATATTAAAACTTTAGGAATACCTAAAAATTTTCTGACAAAATATATAAACATCAAAATAGTTAAATTAAATTATATTTCTTTAAAAATTTTAATGGTGGACGAATTGAAAGTAGATATGGAAGAATGCGGAGTTTGTGAAGATTGTATTGACGTATGCCTGGAAGAGGCAATTGAAAGAAAAGCATATACAATCATAATTGATGAAAGTAAATGTAATAACTGCGGCGAATGTGTTGACGTTTGTCCTGTTGGAGCATTATACGAGGATTAGGTTAAATTATGAAAATCAAGTTCACATGGATTGATTACATCATAATCATATTGGTGATATGCGCAATTGCATTTGCATTTATTCATATTACTACAGATGATTCATCAGATTTGAAAAAAACTGCTTTTGATGAGTCAACCGTCAACAAGATACCCGACACCTACCTCAAATATTATAAAGACGGCTTTATCGTAAATGCCACAGTAGAAGGTTTCAATTCAACAAATGGAAACAGAACAATATTAAACGGCACCGTCATTTGGGAAGATGACAATGGCGGAAACGGTGTTAAGGTGTTAATTGATTCAAATAACCAAACTTACCTTGTAGGATTGTACAGAACCGTGCCGAATGCCGACATTTACATTGACCACATCAGTCTCCAAAGCAATGGCGAAAAATATAAAAACTTATGTGAAATCAAGGTAAAACCTGTTGAAATAACTTCCCTAAAAGATTTGACAAGCAAACTTCCTGATGACGCAAAATATGAAATCTCAACCGAAATAGGAGTTGATTCATTAAATTCTAAAGACAGCCAGAAACTTGCCAATCAGCTTTTAAGCAATGGAAAAAGGGAATCGATTAGGGCCGTGCATGCTGACAATAATTTATTGATTAAAA
Organism: Methanobrevibacter sp. UBA212; assembly: GCF_905233225.1. Classification (NCBI taxonomy): domain Archaea; kingdom Methanobacteriati; phylum Methanobacteriota; class Methanobacteria; order Methanobacteriales; family Methanobacteriaceae; genus Methanobrevibacter; species Methanobrevibacter sp. UBA212. Next base: position 17,663 of record NZ_CAJODJ010000017.1, on the reverse strand, counting down.
AAGCAACAAAAGAAAATCTCAACGATGCCAACTCCATTCTCGGCAACATTAATGGAGTAACAGAAGACATTACTATCCGGATTTATGACTGCCAGGACAGTCAAATCAAAGAAATCAGCAAGAACTTTAATGTGACCAATATACGAAACTTTTAAGTTGTGAAGACAATGAGCGTGATTTATTCTACCTTAACTTCACTTATAAACAGGATTAGTGACGAATTTCACAAATCCTTTTTATTTACCTTAATCTTTACTATCCTAGGCTTCATTGAAAAGCAATGGGTAAACAGTTACTTCAAAAGGTTCTATCCAAGTGAAAATTTTTTAAATGGGCTGAATAAAAGCAACATCCTGAAGAATCATATCTTCAATCCGCTAATCCTGCTCTTTCTGTTTGCAGTGTTTTTGATTTTGTCAATGAACAGGCCTTCAGACAGCCTGGTAATCACATTGATTCTTGCATTTGCCGGATTTTTCATCGGATCATCCATACTTCCAAAATATTTTTTAAACGGAGACATTAAAGGAATTGTCAAATTTAACAGAAAAGACATTTACTCAATCGGATTCTGTCTGCTATTAATAAGCATCATATTTTTCTTCATAAGCATCGCTTCAGTTGGTGGAATTCCGCTTTTAAAACCTTCAATTCGATATCTGCTAAAACCGGTCCTAACAATGCCGGTGTTTTTAATCATACCTGGAACCTGCCTGATTGCAAGTGCATACCTTAAGGATTTCCAGGACAAAAAAATCACCCGTTCACAAGTGAGATTTAGATTCCTATATTTGCTGGCTATTGACTGTGCATTTTTATTGCTTCTAGGGTATAGGACACCACTACTTGCAGCATTTCTCATCATAATTATCATAGGTTTCTATGGAAATATCGTTTCTCTTTGGGAAGTTGTTGTCGGTGCAGTGATTGGTATAGGTGCAATCATTGGAATTGGTTATTTTCGGTCACTTGGAGAGATGACAATAACATCCTCAACCAGTCCAATCTATTCCCTGCAGTCAAGAGCGGACTTCACATTGCATGTACTGAATTTGCTTGATTTCATTGGAGGAAACTTCGGCGTGACACATGGACACATGCTGGCAAGCTCAATTCCGGGAAGCGATCTGGGCCCAAGAATGATGGTTGGAAAGCTGATTGCATGGAGAACCGAGGTAACTGTCACACCCACCTTAATCGGCCAGATGGTGGTTGACTTCGGAAAGGTCGGAGTGTTTGTTGAGATGTTAATTTTAGGTTCCATCTTAGGCATCGGATTTAAAATATTGCAGAAGACCAAAAACTATTTTTATATTGGAATTTACTCCCTGATTTTAACATATACCATTTTAGGCATTGAAACCGGAATTCTGGACATACAGGTTTTATTATACTTTGCAATAGCCATCCTAATCTATTTGATAAACATCAAAAATACAAGAAATTAGACTCATTTTAAGGCATTAAGTATTACAAAAAAGCTAGAATAATACTAATTTGTATTACTTTAATAACATTTATATATGCAAATAACATTAACATATTAAATGTCAAGAACAAAAACTGTTTTATTAACCATTATATTTAATAAAACTCCCAATTAACTTGATATTACTCAAATAAAGTAAAGATAATACTTTTTAGTAATACTTCATTTATAAAGAAACATGAAAAAAGTATTACTTTAAAAAATGGAGGAATAAATTTGCATATACCTGACGGATTCATACCGATTTCACAGTGCATAGTATACTATGTGATTTTGATTGTCGCATTATACTTCTCCGTGAAATGGGCAAGGTCCAACTTAGATGAAAAACGTATACCTCTTTTAGCAGTTCTCGCAGCGGGTATTTTTGCAATCATGTCCATGAACATGCCGATTCCATTTGGTACAAGTGGACATATGGTTGGGGGAGCATTAGTAGCTATTGTATTTTTAGCACCTGAAGCTGCCGTACTTGTATTTACCGTTGTACTCCTTATCCAAGCATTGATATTTGGAGACGGAGGAATTACTGCTTTAGGAGCAAATGTATTGAACATGGCAATCATTGGAGGTTCAGTTGGATTATACACCTTCAAAGGATTGAACGGAATGATTGGAAAATATGCAGCAGCCGGAGTTGGAGCATGGTTGGCAACCGTAATCGCAGCTTTGGCCTGTGCTATCGAAATGGCAATCGCAGGAACATTCCCGGCAAACATAGGCATTCCATCAATGGTCTTGTACCACTTATTCATCGGAATAATCGAAGCCGTATTAACTGTAATAGTTCTTGTAGCATTGGACAAATTCAGACCAGATTTACTTGCATGGAATAAAGGAGATGCATAATATGGAAAAAAGAGACATGGCTTTAATCGGAGTTGCAATCGTAATATGTGTTGTCATATGTGTTCTCTCACCATACATCGCATCTGGCGATCCTGACGGATTAGAAAAATCTGCAGAAGATTCAGGACTTGCTGAAGATTTCTCAGTTGAAGAAATTAAGGGAATCCCTGATGCAATCTTCCCAGATTATGCATTTGCAAGCAACCCCGATAACCAAGGATTGCAGATTGTAGCACTGGTTATAGGAGTAGTTGTAACTCTAGTAATAGGATTTGGAGTTGCATACGTAGTCAAAAGTAGAAATTAACTTTTAATTTCTACCCTTTTCTTTTTTTTAAAAGTAATTGAAAATAATTAAAATATACATAAGCAAATAATAATATATTACAAATTTTTAATATTATATTAGTGAATTGATATGGTTGACATAACACAGATAATGCGGTTTGACGATTTGGCTTCCCAGGACAGTCCCATTCATAATCTGGAGGGAAGAATAAAACTTATTTCAACAATTTTCATAATAGTAGTCTGTGTAGTCTCTCAGGAACTTTTCATACCTCTGATATTGGAGATATTTCTTTTAGTTGTCTTGAAAATAGCCAAATTATCATATTGGGATTCATTCAAGCGATTACTGATGCTGTTGCCATTTGGAGGAGCAATCATTATTTTCCAGCCATTCATACAGCCTGGAAATATCATCTGGAGCTATTCCTGGCTACATGTAACAGATGCGGGACTCAATTGGGCAATTATTCTCTTGGCTCGCCTGATTGTATCCCTGACTGCAATCATAATCTATTCATCAACAACCCCATTGCAGGAAATGGCAAGCTCATTTAGGAAATTGAAAATGCCTCGTGATTTGGCAATGATATTGTCCATTATGGTCAGGTTCCTATTCCTGTTTGTTGATGAGCTTGCGGCAATAAGAAAAAGCCAGAAATCAAGAAATTTCAACATACACTCAAGCAACACCCCCTACAAATGGAGAGTAAAACAGGTAGGCTACACCATAGGAATGATGTTTTTAAAGGCATACGAACAGGGGGAAAGAGTTCATAAAAGTATGGTGAGCAGAGGATTTTCCGATACCTCGGAAATGTTTAATGAGAAAAAATCCCCTGAAAGAAGCGATTATCTATACTTGCTTACAATTATACTGATTGTCATTGTGCTGGAAATCATAATATTCAAGTTCAGCGGACATTTGGGTTACTTAGGTCAAAATTTAGGAATCAATTAGGTGAGGAAAAATGGAACAAATTCATTTAGAGACAAAAAATTTATCTTATACATACCACGACGGCACCGAGGCTTTAAAAAACGTCAATATCAAAATCAAAAAGGGAGAAAAGATAGCCATCATGGGACCTAACGGTGCCGGTAAATCAACATTGTTTTCTCACTTCAACGGTTTAAGCGAACCAACTTCAGGACATGTTGAAATTGAAGGTGAAAAAATCGTATTTGAACGTGAAGAGCTCCTTAAAGTTAGGCAAAAGGTGGGAATTGTATTCCAGGATCCAAACGACCAGCTATTTGCCCCGACCGTCAAGGAGGACGTTGCTTTCGGACCGATGAATTTGGGCCTTGATTATGAGGAAGTCGAAAGAAGAATCGAGGAAGCGCTGGAAATGGTTGGGATGACCGGTTTTGAAGAAAAGACCCCTCACCATTTAAGCGGAGGTCAGCAAAAGAGAGTGGCCATAGCCGGAATCATAGCTATGAGACCGGACATAATGATTCTTGACGAGCCTACAGCAGGCCTTGACCCTGAAGGTGTCGATAAGGTATTGAATATCCTGAATAACCTCAACAAGGAAGGCATGAGCATCGTAATCTCATCACACGACATAGAAATGGTCAACCATTTTGCCGACAAGATATTTGTCCTATATGATGGAGAAATCATAGCCGAAGGAGACAGGCATCAAATCTTCTCCGATAAGGAACTGCTGAAAAAGGCTCACCTGAAAGCGCCGGTGACAACCGAAATCCTGTATAAGCTAAAGGAAAACGGATGGGATGTTGACACCGAAAAAATAAGCATTGATGAAACTGTTGATGAAATATTGAATGCCAAAAACAGCTAATCAGTTCCCGCTTTTTCTTTTTCTAAACCTGTCCTTGAGCTTTGTGATGAACTGGAATTCCTCTTCAAATTCAGGGTGATTTCCGAATCCGCAGTTCGGACAGTGAACCTGATTGCAGTTGTCGTGCTTTCCGCAGCTTATACAACCACGATTATCCAATTCTGTCTCATCAAATTCAAAACCGCACATACGACATTTCATGATAACACCGAACAAAAATAGCTAAAAAAAATAAATGAAAAATTGAAGCTTAGATCACTTCAATGTTTTCCGCTTCCTCTTTTCGAAGACAAACATCACATCCTCTGATGCTCATTTCAATAGGGTCTCCAAAAGGGGCAACCTTTTTTACATGAACTTTAGTTCCCTTAACGAAGCCCATACCCAAAAGGTGTCTTCTTAACTCAATATCGCCACAATGATGATATTTAACAATAGTTACTGTTTCACCCGGCTTTACGTCTTTTAAGGTTTTGACCATAATATCACATTATCCAAAAAAATAATTTTTAGGCATGCTAAAAATCTCTTAATAATTGTTATGTAACAAGCAATATATAAATATTTAGTTATGACTAAAAATTTTAAAAAAAAGGTATGGGGCCAATCATCTCATCCGAAGCCCATCAATGTTCCTATATTGTATACTAAGAAAGTAACGACATAAGCGGTAACCAATGTAATGGCTGTCATTAATACAGGCCATTTAAAAGTGCCTGTTTCCTGTTTTATTACACCAAGCACCGCAATACATGGTATGTATAGAAGTGAGAATGCCATGAATGAAAATGCTGACAGCGGAGTGAATGTATCATGAACCAAACTTGTTATGCCCTCTTCATCGTCTTCATCAAGGCCGCCCAATGTTCCCAAGGTACCTACAATGGCCTCTTTTGCAAGCAATCCCGCAATGATTGCCACTGCTGCCTGCCATGTTCCAAAACCGAGAGGAGCAAATATAGGTGCAACTGCAGAACCGATCATTCCCAAAATACTTTGCTGTGATCCGTAAGCCACTCCCAATGGGAAAATGCTTAACACCCAAATGATTACCACTGCAGCAAGAATGATTGTTGCCGCCTTTTTGATAAACCCTTTCACTTTCTCCCAGGTATGGATTAAAATACCCTTTACGGATGGCAATTTGTATGTCGGAAGCTCCATTACAAATGGGGCAGACATTCCTTTAAACAGTGTCCTTTTAAGAAGCGCAGCAATTATGAGCGCTACAATAATACCCAGCAGATACATCACCAACAGCATGGTTCCCGCATTGTCCGGGAAAAACGCCGCTGTAAAGATTGCATAAATCGGCAGTCTTGCAGTACATGACATGAACGGAATGAGCATCATTGCAAGTATCCTGTCGGATTCATGTTCCATGGTTCTTGTAGCCATTACAGCAGGAACCCCGCAACCAAATCCTAAAATCATTGGAATGAATGCCTTTCCATGAAGACCAACAAGCTTATGCATCACCAAATCCAGGGTAAACGCTGCCCTTGCAAGGTATCCGCAATCCTCCAGAAAACTCAGACATAAAAACATCAGGAAGATTATCGGCAGAAATGTCAAAACACCGCCCACTCCACAAAACAGACCTTTTTGAACAAATGAGGCAATATATGGATTGGGTATTGCTGCAGCCGCCATTTCTCCCCATTGAGTAAACACCGCATTGATGAATCCCTGCATAGGAGACCCCAGGGTGAATACAATCTGGAACATCACCCACATCACTACAAGAAAAATCGGAATGGCCAGAATCCTATTGGTCAAAATCCTGTCGATCTTGTCTGAAATGGTCGGCTTTTCAACCTCAGGCTTCTCGACAGCCTCTGCAATCAAACCGTCAATGAATGCATATCTGGCATTTGCAATGACCTCTTCAGAGCCTTCTTTATAAATGTCATAAAGGTGTTTGCTTACCTTATCAACTTCAACCATGATTTCGGAACTTATTGAAGACTGCTGGACTTTCTGAATTACAATCGAATCCTTTTCCAGAAGCTTTACTGCAGTCCAAATTGACGGAACATCCAATAAGTCATCATCCTTTTCAATCAGTTTCTGGAGATCCTCCAGATGTTCCTTGAGCTCAGCCCCATAGGCCAACTTTTCACTGGTGTTGATGGGATTTGCAGCCTGCTTTTCGACAGTGTTGAGCAATTCCTCAATACCTTCCTTCTTTTTTGCATTAATTTCAATGATTGGAAAACCCAAAAGCTCGCTCATCAAGTCTATGTTAATGAAATGTTCCCTTCTTTTGGCAAAATCGTTCATGTTCAGCGCCAAAATCATGTTGGCTCCCAATTCCATCATCTGAACTGTAAGATACAGGTTACGTTCAATATTGGCTGCATCCACCACATTGACAATGACATCAGAGTCATCATCCACTATGAAATCTCTTGAAACGATTTCTTCAATGGAATGGGCACTTAATGCATAATTGCCCGGCAAATCAACAATTTGATACTCATAATCCCCATGATTGAAATATCCTTCAGCCCTTTCAACTGTCTTTCCGGGCCAGTTACCTACATGCTGGTGCATACCAGTCAATTGATTAAATACGGTAGTTTTACCCACATTTGGGTTTCCTGCCAATCCCACAATCAATTTTTTCATCAATCATTCTCCTTTCATACAATTAGTGCATCAAATATTTTTGCCGTTTAAAAAAAATTAGGTTAAAATAAATATATGTTAATATTGAAGTTCATAATATTTAAAATTTAAGCATGCCAAAAAGAAAAAAATTATTGAACATGCAATTATCAAAGGGCATGATGAAAAGCGAAGAGGCTTGGAACTCTCTTTATTCAAGTTCAGACATTGAAACATCCTCAAATGTCCCATGCCTCATTTTCAGGGTCGTCCACATCGTCATAAATCTCCTCAGCCCAATAATTATCGTCAAAATAATCATCGACTTCCTGGTTCAGACCCCAATTATGGTTATCGTAATATGTATACGGGTCAAAATTATTCTTGACATTAATGCTTTTGGTATTTGTGGTTTTCTTATAGTTGGAATCTCCCTTAAAGACCACCTTAACCTTGTAGTTGCCCACATCATATTTGACCCTGATTCCGCTGTTGTATTGTTTGTAGGTCCACTTATAATTGCCGTCCTTATCGGTGATTGTATAATTAATCATTCCATTGGACCTGATTTCCCTGCCGTTCTTGTCGACCAGTTTTATTACGATATATCCCTTATTCTTAATTACACAGTCGTCGGTTGATACCTTAACCTTTACCTTTTGCTTTGCTGTGACCGGACTTGCAAGCAGTATGCAGACTGCAAGTATTGCCAAAATGATGATGATTCTTTTGTTCATGTTATTAAATTGTTACAAATACTATTTAAACATTGACACTAAAAATATTAATTAGTGATTTTATGATTGAATACGACGATATAATTAAGGATTCACCATTCATTGCCAATCATCTGATTACCTTAATCAAGACTCATGATTTCTACATGAACAAACATATCAAAAGCGGAACTGACATTTTGCCCAGCCAATATTATATGCTGCTGTTTTTATATTATGAAATGGGCACAAACCAGTCAGATATCGCAAAGGCATGCTTGATGGACAGAAGCGGAGTTTCAAGAGCATTCAAAGAATTTGAGGAAAAAGGGCTGATTGTAAGGGAAATTGATGAGAAAAACAAAAGAGCCTATAAAATCACATTAACCAAAAAGGGAACTGAAACTGCAGAATTTCTGATTAGAAAAGAAAAGGAATGGGATGACATGATTTGCGATGAGCTTAACATCCCACGTGAAGAACTGCTAGAACTTCTTTCAGTCATTTCGCTGAAATCACTGGAATTCAACCGTGAAAAATTCTAATCATATCCTTCAGATTCCAAATAGTTGTCAATATCGTAATTGTCACCATATTCGTAATGGTCATAATATGCGCCGGGATCGGTTCTTGACAATGTGTATCTGTCAGGCACCACAGTGTGATAATGGCTGGAACCGCCATCATAACCGCTCGGATAGCTGTTGCTTGTTGTAGAGTAGGTTTGAATAAATTCGGAACGGTTCAAATTCAAAATCTCATACATCAATTTGGATTCTGAGCATTCGATATCATCACCTCCAACAATTATCCCGTAGACCGCATTCTTATCATGTAAATTGACCAAAAAGCAGGTTCCGTTCATCGAAGAGACATAATCGGAAATATACATTGTCTTGTTTCTGCTTGAAATGTCCGGATAATCATCAGGTGAATCCTTCCACACGATTACATAACCCTTATGGCCAGAAGTATCAACATAGCTGATATTTTTCGCATTTTTCCAGCACAAATTAAAGTTCGAATCTGTCTTAAAATTTCCATCAGAGATGTCTTTTCTGTTTATTTCTGCACAACCTTTTAAAGTCGCAACCAAAGCATTGTCTCCACCAATATCCTCAACGATTTTGTCACTGTAAGTCGCTTCGGAAGGTGGGACGAGTAGATTGATTGCAGAGCCTACAAAAAATGCAATCAGCAGCAATGCCACAAACAAACCGATCAGAATTACTCCAGCTTTCTTGAGATTAGCCATATTATTATATTAACACCTTAATAACATTTATACTTAATGGAAACAATATTATCAAATCGCCCAAATATTCAAAAACAAAGTAAATATTACTAATTGGCTTAAACAAGCTTTAAATTATAGTTTGTTCAATTAATAGCTATGATAGAATTAGTTATAGCATGTTTTATAGGAATAGCAATAGGAACTACAACCGGAATGATACCGGGCATACACGTCAATACCGCCGGAGCGATAATTTTTGCATCCTCCACATTCCTTTTGACGATAGTATCGCCGGAATTCCTATGTGTGCTCATGGTTTCGATGTCAATTGCCCATGCGCTTATAGAATTTGTCCCCTCAATGCTTTTGGGAGTGCCTCAGGAGGGAACGGCAACATCAATACTTCCGGGACACCGTATGGTGCTTCAGGGCAGGTCAAAGGAAGTGATAAGAGTCGTGTCCGTCGGAGGATTCGGAGCAATAATCGTGACAATCCTTATGCTTCCGGCCTTTGCAATAGCCCTCCCGGTTCTGCATGACATATCAAAGCCCTATACATGGATAATACTTCTTGGAGCATCGATTTATCTTACACGCCGCATGACTGGAAACTTCAGGGACTTTTTGTGGGCCATTCTGCTCTTTGTGCTTTCGGGAGTTCTCGGCTGGATAATTTTTCAAACGCCGATATCTTCGGGAATCACGCTTATGTGCACCTTTTCTGGGCTTTTCGGAATAAGCACTATACTTTTCAGCCTGAACGATTCCTCCACAATACCTCATCAGAATCCATTCTACGAGCTCAACATCGATTACAACAAGTCCAAAAGCATTTTCGCAGGAGGGATAACCGGCGCAATCCTCGGCTTTCTTCCGGGCTTCGGACCGGCACAGGGAACGGTGATAGCACAGGCAGTGAGCGGCACAAACGACAACAACGATGACGACACCGTGAATTTTCTGCTTGCAACATCCGGGCTGAACATTTCGGACTGCCTGTTTTCACTGATTGCAATCTACATCATAGGAAACCCCAGAAGCGGAATAGCCGTCTACATGTCCTATCTGATTTTTGAAATGGGCCTGAACCATCTGGCAATCTTCATTTTCGCCTCATTGATTGCGGTTTCAGTATCACTGGTACTTTCCCTGAAACTGGGAGACTCGTTTTCAAGGCTGATGGGCGGTGTGGACTACAAGAAGCTATCAATTGGAGTTATCATTCTCCAGATTGTGATACTGTACCTGTTTATCTTTTACTACAAGGCACCGGTCTTTTACATGAGCCTGGCTTTGGTTACCTCAACGGCGATGGGAATGCTTCCCCACTACATTGGAATCGGAAAATCCCATCTGATGGGCGTTCTGATTATTCCTGCAATTGTTATATACATGCAAATGTTTATTTAGGTGATTTGATGAAAAGAATATTATTAAACAAATTTGAAGAATATGAAAATATGAAAAAGAAAGATATTGAAGTAGATATTGGGAATTTTAGTCCAACTGTTGCTTTGCCATTGATTTACAATGAGAAGATTAATTTCAAAAAAATCAACTCTATTAGAAAAGTTAATGTGAATACTGACAATTCTGAAATAATATCAAATGAAATTTTAGAAGAATTAAACATCAATAACAACAACATTACCCCCATGAAATTTGTTTTTCATGAATTAATCTCTAATATCTATGACCATTCAAAATTTGAAAATGCTTACGTTATGGGTAAAAAAGATGGTAAATTCTATGAATTTGGATTCTTAGATGATGGCATAACCATACCTACTTCTTTAAAAAAGTTAAAATGTCCAATAAAATGATTGTGATGCAATTATCCAAGCAATAAATGGATTATCCAGTAAAAATGAATTAGGATACATTGAAAGAGGAACTGGATTAAATAACACAATAAATATTGTTACATCCAGGAGCAATGGTGAAGTATTAATTGTTTCAGGATGTGCATTAATCCATATATAAAATAATGACAACATCACTGCTAAAAAAATTCCTCGTGATTGTGTTAATGGAACATTAGTAAGTTTAAGAATGAATTTAGACTCAAAAATTGATATATATAAATATTTAAAACAAGTAAAATATGAATTGATAATATGAGTGAAATTGAAGTTTTTCTAAAAAAAGAAATCGGCACAGATTTAGGATCAAGACAAAAAATCGAAAAACTGTTCAAAGACTTTGATGAAAATGTTTCAAAAGTAATTATGAATTTTGAAGGCGTAGAATTCATGGGCCGTAGTTTCGCCCAAGAATATCTTAATCGGAAGCATATTGCCCCATTTGATGTTGTAGAAAAAAACATGCCTGAAGATATTGAAAAAATGTTTGAAATTATTCTAGAATTAAATAATAAATTATAACTAGATAACAATCACATTTTCCGCCATCTTTTCGGCCTTTTTGACTATCTCTTCAACATCCACACCAGGGAATGCATCTATGACACATAAATCAGCATCACCAAATTCCAAATCCTCAAATGCCTCATTGAATATTTCATAGCCATCAGAAATGCCGTTTATTTCCAGATTGTTTTTCAGAGCCTCAATCATTTCGGGGTTGACATCATTGAAAATCACCTTTTCAAAACCGCATTTGAGCAGATAGATTCCAAGGGCTCCAAGTCCGCACATGCCGTCAATTGCGGTTCCCTTTTTGATACCATTATTGTTTATATAGTTGTGCAGCCTTACCAGCTTATCTTCGGTGGTCACTGCAACTTCGATGTGGTGTCTTGACTGTCTTTTGACCAGAACTATCTTTTCCTGAATCAGGGTTCTCATGACATTTATCTGGGTGTCATCCCCTTCAAGAATTTCAAAGTGGCTGATTTGTGAATCCTTATCCAACTGACCGACAGTGCTCTGAGGACTTCCCTTAAGGACACATTTGACCTCGGGAACTTCTCCAATCAATCTTGATGCCACATCCTTAGTAAAATCGGGATGCAACAATATCAGTGTCTTTTTTCCGATGAACTGAGGGTTCAGGCTGCTGTAGTAAAATCCAGACAGCGGCACGGGAGAGTTCCTTCTGAGAGTTGCCTTTTCAGGAACGATTCCCTCTTCAATCATGATTTTCAGAATATGGCTCATCACAATATCCAGGGGCCTTTTTCCGCATTCACATCTCATATACTCCCCGTCGAGAATTTCAAAATCAATCAGGTCTTTCAATGGGGAAAATTTCTTTATTTGGACATCCCTGCATTTTTCACATTCTTCAAGCGATTTGATTTTTTCATCGATTTCCAAGATAAAACCACCTCAAAATTGCTTTAATGTTTAAATATTGTTCTATATCACTAATAATGCTTTCAAAAGTAATAAAAACTTTATAAGTTAGTAATACTAATTAGTAACTATAACTAAATCACCATGGTGAATGATATGAACAATGACATAATACCACAATATGAAGTAACAAAGCAAGAATACTCCCCCGAAGAGAAAGTCCTTTTGGGAGAAATGCGCGAGAACCTGGTTGACCTAGCCATATCAACTGGCGAAAACTTCCAGGTTAGTGAAGAGAAACTGTTAAATGACATAAAGAACTTTTTATCTTTAAGGTTAAGCGGAACACTTCAGGATAATGGAACCTCAAATGAATATTTAGAGGGATTGTCACGAAAGTTCCTGAGGGACATCATCGGATATGGGGCAATTGACCCCCTGATTCAGGATGATGAGCTTGAGGAAATCATGATAATCGGAACTTCAAAGCCCATATTCGTCTACCACAGGAAATATGGAATGATGAAGACAAACCTCCAGTTCAGAGATGAAGGTGAACTCAGAGACCTGATTGATTCAATTGCAAGACAAATCAACAGAAGAATTGACCAGGAATCACCGATTCTTGATGGACGGCTGATGGATGGCTCCAGAATCAATGCCACAATTCCCCCCGTTTCGGCTGACGGGCCTTCACTCACCATACGGAAGTTCCGCAGAGACCCGCTGACCATCATCGATTTGATCAATTCAAGGACGATTTCTGTGGACCTGGCGGGATTTCTCTGGCTTTGCATTGACGGGCTTGGAGTCAAATCAGCAAATGCGATAATTTCAGGAGGAACAAGTTCCGGAAAGACAACTACATTAAATGCGCTTTCAGCATTCATTAATCCCAATGAGAGAATCATTACAATTGAAGATACTTTGGAGCTTCAGATTCCCCATGAGCACGTCATCCGCATGGAAACACGGCCGACCAATGTCGAGGGCAAGGGCGAGCTGACAATGAATGACCTTGTCAAGAATTCACTGAGGCAGCGCCCGGACAGAATCATTGTTGGAGAGGTTAGGGCCGATGAGGCAATCACCCTTTTTACTGCACTGAATACCGGACATTCAGGCTTTGGGACATTGCATTCAAATGATGCAAGGGAAACCATAACAAGACTTACCAACGAACCGATGTCAGTTCCTGAAATAATGATTCAGGCAATCGATTTTATAATTATGCAGAACAGAATTTACACACCTTCGGGAGTTTCCTTTAGAAGAATCAGCGAAGTCGCTGAAGTTGTCGGCATGGAGGAGGGCACTGTCCAGCTGAACAAGATATTCCAATGGAATCCCGAAAGGGACACCATCGACAATATCGGCATAACAAGCAATACCCTGCAACAGATTGCAAACTTGAGCGGAAAGTCAATCATCGAGCTTCAAAACGAGATTGAAAACAGAAAGCTGGTGTTGAGGCACATGATAAATCAAAACATACGCTCCGTTGAAGGGGTCAACAGCGTTATAGAGCTGTATTATAAAAATCCTCAGAAGGTCCTGAACAGAATTATCCTAAACGGGTGATTGGCATGTTTGACAGATTTTTCATAATCATCGGAGGAGGGGCATTATCCCTCATCAGCTTTTTTGCCAACCTGTCATTTAAAGGGGAAAATGAAAATGCGGGCATTGATCCCGCAATGCTTGAAAAGTTAAACTTCGACATCAACACCAAACAGGCAAGGTATGAAACCCGGTTCGATAAATTGAGGGATGACCTGCTTGAAATCCTTTTGAAAAGACATGTCATGGGATTAGTGATCATCGGATTTGTGGCGATATCATTTTTTACAGGTTTGGAAATTGGCGCAATGTATCTGGTTATAGTGATTATGGTCTACATCTTTCTAATGCAGTACCCTCATATGAAAGAGCAGAGAGGTTATTCTGACTTGAATCAGGAGCTTCCCTATGCGTTAAGGCATATGAGCATTGAGCTGAAAGCCGGAAGAGGACTGCACGATGCACTGATAACAATAAGAAATGCCAATTACGGATCCCTTTCAAGGGAGTTCAACAGGGTTTTGGAAGAAATCAAGTTCGGAAAGTCAACTGAGGATTCCCTGCTTGAAATGTCCCACAGGGTCAAATCCGAAGGCCTCACACGAGCAATCCATCAGATTGTCGGAACGCTTAGAGTGGGAGGCAATCTGGCAGGCAGCCTGGAGATAATTGCAAAGGACATTTCCTTTGACATGCAGATAAAACTAAAAGAGTTCTCGCAGAAGCTGAACTCGTTCATATTGATTTATACGTTTCTAGTCATACTGGCGCCGGTGATAAGCCTGATTATGCTTATGGCCGCATCGACGGTTATGGGTGATGTGATATCCTCAGAATTGTTATTTGTGATTTATGGAATATTTTTCCCAATGGTTGTGATGTTTATGGGACTGTTCATCAAAAAACTAGAGCCTAAAATTTGAAGAAGGGTTAGAATATTGATTCAAACCCTTTTGATGCAAGCAATCCTGCAAAATCGCCTTCCTTATCCATGACAATGTTTCCTTTGGAGTATTGGTCGAGTGCAGCATTTATCATTGCAGATTTGGCATTAGGATTGGTTGAAGCCGCTTTTGCAGCTGCCTTAACAATGCCCATCACTGCATCCCCTCTGGATACGCCGCCGCTTCCATCTTCACGGATGATGTCGATTCCGCTTGCATTTGTAGTTTTCCCGTTGATTTCCAATGGTCCTGCAGCGGAAAGAATCGCATCAAGAGCCTGACTGTTAATGGCCACAACGGAATCTATTTTGGTGTTAGTGCGGTATTCGACTATTTCCTTTGCATACTGCAAACCCTTTTCATTGTCGGCATCCCAGAATGCATCGTGAAGAAGAAGCGCCGATCCCGCACCCTGGTCCTGCGCTTCCTTAGGTTCGGAAGCTGTAGGATGTGTCATGTCACCAGGATAGAAAGGAGTGTAATTTTTAAGAGTACCATTCTCTAAATTGATGATGAATGCCATGTCACAGGCACCCATTCCGGGCCTGCTTTCACTTTCATCAATTGCACATACCAGGATATTTCTATTTCCATGAGTAAGCACGCTTTCATGTCCCATGAATAGCGCTCCCGCAATTACTGCTATCAATCCTATTAGAATAACAACAAGTATTATGATAATAAGTCTTCTTGTCCTATCCATGATAATTACCTACGTTAATTTGATATTTTTTAAAGCATATTATAATTAAAATTTCATTATAAATATAGTTATGTATTAACAGGAACTAAAAAAAATAGATAAAAGGATAGTGAAATTAAATATGGAGCCCATATTTAATTTCTGAGAGTAGTTATATGCTTTTTATCTAAAATAGATAATAAATTGGTGTTTTTTGGTTGAGGAGAGTTAAACACCAATTCGTGTTTTTTGGGAAATTTTTGGCAGAAGATTTCCCGGGCGTCAAATTAGAGAAATTGTGAAAAATCTAATTTGACAGATTTTTTATATTTTGGAGATTGTATTATTATCGACTGATAATATGTTTTGTTTAAGTGAAAATTTAGGTATGCCTAAATTTATGTCACTTGTATAAAAGTAGGTCATCATAGTATATAAAGGTTTCGGTAATTTTTAGGCAAGCCTAAATTTTTTTGCACTATGATGTTTAAAAATTAACATATGTTATATAAAAGTAGATCAACATGATATTTAAATATTTTGGGTGAGCAAAAAAATATTCGGATTTCAAAAAAAATCAATAAAAAGGTAGGTGAAATTAAATATGGAATCCATATTTAATTTCTGAGAGTAGTTATATGTTTTCATCTAAAATAGATAATAAATTGGTGTTTTTTGGTTGAGGAGAGTTAAACACCAATTCGTGTTTTTTTCGGGAAATATTGGCAGAAGATTTCCCTTGTATTAAATTAGAAAATTGTGAAAAACTAATTTAATACCAAATATTTATATTTTGGAGATTGTATTATTATTGACTAATAATATATTTTGTTTAAGTGAAAATTTAGGTATACCTAAATTTATGTCACTTGTATAAAAGTAGGTCATCATAGTATATAAAGGTTTCGGTAATTTTTAGGCAAGCCTAAATTTTTTTGCACCATGATGTTAAAAATTAACATGTGTTATATAATTGTTGTTGGTAATTCTATATAAATATTTTGATTAACCAAAAAAAAATTAAAAGGGGAAAAATGAATTTCCCTTATTTTTTTCACTTTAACAACAGTTTTTGCAGTCTTTTTACCATAAGTAATTTTTACGGTGTATTTTTTACCTTTTTTAAGTTTTTTGATGACTTTTTTCTTAATGGTAACTTTTGCAAGACCATTTTTGTTGGTTTTTGCCTTGTAGGTTTTTCCTTTGAATCTGAATTTGATGATTTTTCCCTTTACCTTTTTACCATTAATTTTTAAAGTTGCTTTTATGACAAATTTTTTGGCAGACTTTTTGATTTTTATAGTCTTTTTGACTGCCTTTAAAACAACTTTCTGACTAACAGGCGGATTGACAGGAGGATTAACCGGAGCATTGGATTTAATAACTACATTAGCTGTTGTATTGATTTTACCAACTGATATTTGGGCAGTATAATTACCAACAGCCATGTTTAAATCAAAGCTAGCAGAACCATTATCATCAGTTGTGGCATTTAAAGTTTTACCATCGATTACAACGGTTACAGTCCTATCAGCCACTCCGAATCCCTTACTGTCAACAACACTGACATTTAACTTTTGAGGATCACCGTAATATTTTTCAACATTTGCCGCTTTAATGCTAAAGGACAATATTTCAACATTAAACTCAACAGATTCCGCAGTGACTGTATTTATGGCAGTGACATTATGCATTACATCTAAAGCACCGATTTCTGATTTGCCTAATCCAACAATACCATTCTCATCTGTTGTTTTGTTAATTTCCTTACCATCAACAAAAAAAGTTACGTTGGTATTAGCTGAAGCATTGCCTTCATAATCATAGAATCCAAAAAAGAAAACCAAATCTTCTTCATCCACCTTAACATCATCATCTAACAATAATACAGTTGAAATTTCAAGAACACTAATAATTTCTTCATCCTCATAGGAAGTAATGATAGTGTAGTTTCCAGACTCTAAGGTAGTATTTAATACGGCTTTACCATCTTTGACAGTGGCATTAGCTATGCTTTTACCATTTTTGGCAATTGTTATTACAGCCCCTTCTATTGAACTCTTGATTTTAAGATTAGTTTTATTGGAAGATATTTTTACCCCACTTACATTATTCGGATTGTTTGAACCTCTCCAGCTTGTAGAAGCTGGAGATTCTTAGGCCATGCCTATTTTTTCGTCAAAGCATTTCCATTCATAATAATATGTGGATTTTCCTTGA